>CALLWO010000166.1 GCA_938016355.1 uncultured Boseongicola sp.
ACGGCGCGGGCGTTGTGTAGTGGTAAGACCTCAGCCTTCCAAGCTGATGACGCGGGTTCGATTCCCGCCGCCCGCTCCAAGTCTTTTCCCCGACAAAAACACCGCTGCACGGGCCCCTCCCACATATACACATAAGCGATCCACGGTTTGTCGCCTTGTGAACCAGGGGCGGCTTTTGTATCCCATCTCAAAACGGGAATTGGTTGGGTATGGCCGACAGAAACATGAACCACGAGGAAGATCGTGCCTCCTCGCGCAATGTGCGCGCCCTGGGGGCGCTCTGGCCGTTCGTAACGCCCTATAAACTCATGGTTTTTGCCGCCGCTTTGGCACTGACGCTCACGGCGATGATTTCGCTGGTTTTGCCCCTTGCCGTGCGCCGCGTGGTTGACGGTTTCGAAACCTCCGCCGTGTCGCTTCTCGACAGCTATTTCTTTGCCGCCCTCGGGATCGCAATGCTTTTGGCGATTGGCACAGGCTTGCGCTACTACCTCGTCACCCGGCTTGGTGAACGGGTCGTTGCCGACATTCGAAAAGCCGTGTTTGACCGCATGATCGGGATGAGCCCGGCGTTTTACGAACGCGTCATGACGGGCGAGGTTCTCAGCCGGATCACCACCGACACCACCCTCATTCTCAGCGTCATTGGCTCATCGATTTCCATCGCCCTGCGCAATGTCCTGATCCTGTTTGGCGGCCTTGTTCTTCTGTTTCTGACCTCGGCAAAGCTGGCGGGCATGGTGATGCTGATCGTCCCTGCCATCATCATTCCCATCGTCGTTCTGGGGCGGCGTCTGCGCGCGCTCAGTCGCGAAAATCAGGACTGGATCGCTGCATCCTCCGGCAACGCCTCCGAAGCACTGTTGTCGGTGCAGGCAGTACAGGCCTTCACACATGAAAAACCAAGCCGCCGGGCCTTTGGCGATGTGACCGAGAAATCCTTCGTTGCCGCGCGGAAACGCATCGGCACCCGCGCAATCATGACCGTCATTGTCATCAGCCTTGTTTTCACCGGCATTGTCGGCGTCCTCTGGATTGGTGCGCGCGACGTGCGTGCGGGCGAGATGAGCGTGGGCGAACTTGTCCAGTTTGTGATCTATGCGGTGATGGTCGCCGGCGCGGTCGGCGCTTTGTCGGAAATCTGGGGCGAGTTGCAGCGCGCGGCGGGCGCCACCGAACGCCTGGTTGAGCTTCTGACGGCCGAAGATACCGTCAACGACACGACGACGCCCACCGCCCTGCCCGCGCAACTCGAAGGCCGCGTCGCCTTTGACAATGTCACGTTCCGCTACCCCGCGCGCCCGGAAATAGCGGCGCTTGACGCGGTGAGCTTCGAAATCAAACCGGGCGAAACCATTGCACTGGTCGGCCCATCCGGCGCAGGCAAGACGACGATCATCCAACTGCTCCTGCGCTTTTATGATCCTGTCGACGGCGCGGTGAAAATCGACGGGCACGACCTGCGCGACCTCACCCGAAGCGACTTTCGCGGCTCTATCGCGCTTGTCCCGCAAGACCCGGTCATCTTTGCCGATACCGCGCGAGAGAATATCCGTTTTGGGCGACCCGACGCAAACGACGCCGAGATCGAAGAGGCCGCCAAAGCCGCCGCCGCGCACGAATTTCTCACCGCCCTGCCCGATGGCTATGACACTTACGTCGGGGAACGCGGCGTGATGCTTTCGGGCGGGCAAAAGCAACGTATCGCGATCGCCCGCGCGATCTTGCGCGACGCTCCGATCCTGCTTCTTGACGAGGCCACCAGCGCGCTCGATGCCGAAAGCGAACACGCGGTGCAGGCGGCTGTCGAAACCCTGGCCGAAGGGCGCACAACAATCGTCGTCGCCCACCGCCTTGCGACGGTGAAACAGGCCGACCGCATCCTTGTCTTCGAACAGGGTCGCATCGTTGCAACCGGCACCCACGACAGCCTCGTGGCCGAAGGCGGGCTCTATGCCCGTCTGGCGCGGCTTCAGTTCACCGATGGTCTGGCCGCTGAATAGCGGTTTTTACGTTGCGTAGCGCGAAAACAGGGCGCTTGCGGTAACGGGCGCTTTTGGGCGACAACTTCCCACAACGATACGCCCCCGAAAGAGAGGGGCACGGGGAGGACGACCATGGCGAAATACATAGACATCGAGGCGCGTAATGCGATCGAAGCCGAAACCCTTTGGGAAGACCGCGATCTTCCCAAAACGGTGTGGGGGATGCTGTCGCGCACAGCGGACGCCCACGGCGCGCGCAAAGCGATCACGTATCAGCTGACATCCGGTCCCACCGATCCGGTTGAAACCCTCACCTGGGATGAGCTGCGCCGCAAGACCGCACAGACCGCGAACTTCTTCCGCTCGCTTGGCGTCGGCCCGACAGACAAGGTCGCCTACCTTCTCCCCAACGCCAACGAAACCATCATGACCTATTTCGGCGGCATGGTCGCGGGCATCGTCAACCCGATCAACCCGCTCCTTGATCCCGACCAAATCGCCGCCATCCTGCGCGAAACCGATGCCAAGGTTCTGGTCACGCTCAAGGCCTTCCCCAAAACCGACGTGCCCCAAAAGGCGGCTGAGGCGGTCGCGAAAGCGCCAAATGTCAAACACGTGGTCGAAGTGGATCTCCACCGCTATCTCACCGGTCTGAAGAAATTCATCGTCCCGCTGATCCGCCCGAAAAATCCCGTGTCTCACAATGCCAAAGTGCATGACTTTGTCGCCGCCATCGCGGCCCAGCCTGAAACCCTCACGTTCGAGGACATTCAGGAAGACCGCGTCTGCACCAACTTCCATACCGGCGGCACCACCGGCATGCCAAAGGTCGCCCAACACACCAACGGCGGCATCATCTACAACGCGTGGGTCGTGAACCGCGTGCTTTTGGAGGAAACCTCCGTCGCGATGTGCCCGCTTCCGATGTTCCACGTCTTTGCGGCCGTGATCATTATGGGCGGGGCAATGTCATCGGGGGCGCATATCATTTTCCCGACGCCTGCGGGCTATCGCGGGGACGGCGTGTTCGACAATTTCTGGAAACTTTGCGAACGCCACAAGGTCACGTTCCTCATCGGCGTGCCAACCGCTTTCGCCGCCTTGATGCAGCGCCCAGTCAACGCCGACCTCTCCTCGTTGAAAATGGCATTCAGCGGCTCTGCCCCGCTGCCGGTTGAACTGTTCAAACGGTTCGAGGCCGCCGCCGGTCTCACGATCTGCGAAGCCTATGGATTGACCGAAGCCACCTGCGCTGTGGCCGCAAACCCGCCCGATGGCGAAAAGAAAGTCGGCTCCGTCGGCTTCCCGCTCCCTTACACAGACGTCAAAATCCTTATCGGCACGTCCGACGGGTTGCGCGACTGTGGCACCGACGAAGTGGGTGAGATCTGTGTTTCGAACCCCGGCGTCTATGTCGACAACACCTACACCGAGGCCGACAAGAACGTTGATCTTTACCACGCCTATGGCAATCGCGACTATCTGCGCACCGGTGACCTCGGGCGCATTGATGAAGACGGATACCTCTGGATCACCGGGCGCGCAAAAGACCTTATCATTCGCGGTGGTCACAACATTGACCCCGCCGAGATTGAAGAAGCCCTTGCCGGTCACAAAGCCGTCGCCATGGTCGGGGCTATCGGCCAGCCCGACGCGCATTCCGGCGAATTGCCCTGTGCTTATGTCGAACTCGTCGCCGGTGCGACCGTGACAACCGACGAACTGATGGATTTTGCCAAATCCAAAATCGCGGAACGCGCCGCACATCCAAAACATATCGAGATCCTCGACGAATTGCCGAAAACCGCCGTTGGCAAAGTGTTCAAACCGGACCTGCGCCGCTCTGCCATCACCCGCATTTACAACGCCGCCCTCAGCGACGCAGGCGTGAACGCTTCCGTTGCCGAGGTTCTGGAAGACAAAAAACGCGGCCTTGTCGCCCGGCTGTCGAGATCCGGAGAAGTTGACGAAGCCGTCGTCACCACAACCCTGGGTTCGTTCACGCGTCCATGGGAATGGGCGGATTAACCTTAAATTGTAGCTGAATTGAAATCAGTTG
Organism: uncultured Boseongicola sp.; assembly: GCA_938016355.1. Lineage (GTDB taxonomy): Bacteria > Pseudomonadota > Alphaproteobacteria > Rhodobacterales > Rhodobacteraceae > CALLWO01. The sequence goes on from CALLWO010000166.1 coordinate 4,045, forward strand.
CCCCAATATCGCCCAATTTCCCTAGCGTAATGTCCTATTTCCGGCAGATTTGAGCGCCAGATTGATCCTATTAGAACGAAATAGGTTTCAGTTATGGCAATCGCGTACACACTTCTTGGATTGATCGTTGCAATTATGACCGGCGGCGCTGCTGCCTTCGCTGGCTTCAGCCCGATGGGTGTCATGGCACTCTATGCTGGCGCAGGCACAGCGGTTCTTATGGCCGTCATCGTCTCTGCGATGCTGGTGTCGAATGACGCTGACACGCTCCACGAAGATGCGATGCTGATCCCGGGCGAATAAGCCCCGCTAGTTCAAAACCACCGAATACCGCACAATTCGATTATTGTCTGAATCGCTGATGTAATAGCGGTTCCCATCTGCCACCACGCCTTCGGGATCATCGAACTTGTTCGGCCCCATCCCCGGCGATCCGTCCCCAATCACACCAATCAGCGTGCCGCCATCCGGCCCCTCGGGGTCAATCAAAAGCACGCGATGCGCATCCTGATCGGCCACCACAAGCAAGCCTGACACGGTAACATCCAGATATCGCGGCCCCAAAAATCCAAACTTCGGCGCGTCCAATACCTGGAGCCTTTCCAGATCGGGCGAATAGCGCACCAAACGGCGGAGCCGGTTGTCCGCAACCCAGATCGACCCGTCCAGCCCCTCGGCCACATCATGGGCGCCCAGATGCCCTTCCACGCCATTCACGAATTCAAGGTTCTCGAACATCGCAAGCGCCCCTATTGCGCTCGCCATCGCGTAAATCCGCCCTGACGAATGATAAAGCGCGCCCTCCGTGCCCGGTGCGCGCACACCCGTTTCGGGCGCAGCCCCCAACGCATCGACACTGTCATAAAGCGCCACCGCACTCAGACCACTGACCGCCAAAGCCACCCCGCCATTGGGCCCAAACGACACATCGCGCACCGCCGGCAACGCGCCGTCGCCAAAGCTTTCCAGCAACTCCAGCGTTTCCGCATCAAGCACTGCGATGCGCCCATTCAACTTATCCGCCACATAAAGCCGCCCGTCCGGCCCAATCGCCAGATCATGCGGATCCCCAAAAATCGGTTCACTCGCCAAATCGAAACTCGCAAACGGCCCGACCGTTTCCTGAGCGATTGCGACCGAGGACAAAGCGAAGACGGAGCCGATGGCGAAAAGTAAAAAGCGCATGCGCGACAGACTATCACAGCGCGCCTGATTGCGATATCCGTTAGCGCTCGCCACGACACCCAAGCAGGAGATCACCATGAGCGATTGGTGGAAAAGCGCAGTCATCTATCAGATTTACCCGCGCTCCTTTCAGGACAGCGATGGCGATGGCGTGGGCGATCTGCCCGGCGCAACCGCGCGTCTTGACCACGTGGCGTCCCTTGGCGTCGACGTCATCTGGCTCTCTCCGTTCTTCACCTCGCCGATGGAAGACATGGGCTATGACATCTCTGATCAAACCGGCGTTGACCCGCTCTTTGGCACGCTCGATGACTTCCAGACCTTTCTGAACCGCGCCCACGAACTGGGTCTTAAGGTGATCATTGATCAGGTGCCAAGCCACACCAGCGAGCATCACCCGTGGTTCGTCGAAAGCCGCCGGTCACACGACAATGACAAAGCCGACTGGTACGTCTGGGCAGAGGCAAACCCAGATGGTTCCGCGCCCAACAACTGGCTCAGCGTGTTTGGTGGCCCGGCCTGGACATGGGAACCCCAGCGCAAACAATACTACCTTCACAGCTTTCTTTCCTCGCAACCGCAGATGAATTTTCACAACCCGGAAGTCGTCGCGGCGACGCTGGATGGCATGAAAACCTGGCTTGAGCGCGGCGTTGACGGTTTCCGGCTCGACAGCATCAACTATCCGTTCCACGACCCCGAATTGCGCAGCAACCCGCCCGAACCCGAGGCGACCGCCGACGATTGGGTGAACCCCTACAACGTGCAGAAACACGTCTATGACAAATCCCGCCCCGAAACGCTGGGCTTTCTCGAACAGGTCCGCAGCCTCACCGATCAATATCCCGGAACCATGCTTGTGGGCGAAGTTGGCGAGGGCCGCCGCGCCACCGCCCTGATGCGCGACTACACATCTCCGGGGCGCCTCCACATGGCGTATTCGTTTGAAATGCTTGGAAATTCCTACACGCCCGCGCATTTTCAGCGCTGCGTCGGACGGTTCTTTGAGGGCGAGCGCCGCGGCTGGCCATGCTGGGCGTTTTCCAACCACGACGTCATCCGGCACGTCTCTCGCTGGGGGGAGGACACCGACGCCATTGCCCGCCAGTCCATCGCCTTGATGATCAGCCTCGAAGGCGCAAAATGCCTCTATCAGGGCGAAGAACTGGGCCAGCTTGAAACCGTTCTGACCTTTGACGAAATCGTCGATCCGCCGGGCCTCAAATTCTGGCCGGAATACAAAGGGCGCGATGGCTGTCGCACGCCAATGGTCTGGCAAAAAGACGCCCCGCACGGCGGCTTCACCACCGGCACGCCC
>CALLWO010000167.1 GCA_938016355.1 uncultured Boseongicola sp.
ATACCGTACCTCGGATGATGTCTCAGGGCGATGTGATCCGCGCGCGTCGCTGTATGGGGTTCGAGCGCCCAGTCTTCGATCCAAACTTTCTTGGGCATGCTTTCCTGCGGACCAAATATCCTTTCGAACTGGGATAACACAGCAACGTGCAAATCCTCTTGGCTCTGTCTTTGCGCGGCTGAAATGCCGAAAAACCCGAAAAGAGCGCCGAAACCTACTGAGTTGGGCGAAGCGTCATGAATTTCGGCAAGCGGCCCAACGCGGCTCATCGCATCGCCTGAGAGCCCATCCGCGCGCCAAAACGCGTCGTCATAAATCGCTACAGCCTTTGCGTGTCCAGCCATCCAAGTCGGAATTGACCGCATCGCCGTGCGCGCATTCGCCGGGAGGGATGGCTCAAATTGAAGTTCTTCTGCAAGACGGGGAGGCAGGGCAAGGACCACGCGGTTTGCCGAAAACCTACTTCCGTCTTCCGTTACGCATTCCAAAAAGTTCCCTTTCGACGAAATCGTAACGACCTTAGCACCCAGTATGATACGCGAGGCATCGACATCGGTCGCAAGCGCGGCGATCAGCGCTTGGAAGCCGCCGTCCAATCGAAATGAACCGGCCATTGGCGCATAATCTTTATACCGCTTGAGCGCGCCAGGTGCGTCTTCAAGGAGGAAGTCGCCAGTGTCGAATTGCGTAAATACTGGAATGCCAAATCTCGCGGCAAGTGCCTGCGTCCGAATTTGACCCTGCCAGAACCATGCAGGACCTAAATCAAACGCTTCGCCGCCATACTCTGCGGTCTTGATCCGACCGCCAAGCCGATTGCGGGCCTCGACCACGTGAACATCACGCCCCTCGCGCAGCAATCGATCAGCAAGCGCGAGACCCGAAAGACCGGCCCCGACAATCAGTATGTCTGTGTGCATCGCTCAGCCAGTTGGAGCGGCTGCAAAGGGCAGGTGGTGCAGTTTCATCCAAACGCGCGCGCTCGTTGCGCCAGCCTTTGCGCGTAGCGTTGAACCCTGTGGCAGACGCAACCAGCTTCCTTTTCGAAGCACGTCGCCGCCTTCTTCGAAAGTGCCGTCCAAAACCAAGAACTCGCCGCCCAATGGAAGATCCAGAGTTACCTCGCCATTAGCATCCCAATCTTCGGCGCGAACCACTTCGCGGGCATCGCGAAAGAGCGGCATGATCGCGACGCCGGGGCGTTCGGCGTCTTTGATGCTCTCCATTTTCGACATGTCGATCTTCACTTGTGTTCTGTCGCTCAAATCGAACTGCCAGAGTTTCACGAAAATCGTGCAGCCATCGACCGAACTTGGCTTGTGGGACGTTGATGGCGGGTTGCGAATGTACGACCCCGCTGGATAATCGCCGTGCTCATCCGTGAAGATGCCATCAAGGACGATGAACTCTTCACCACCATTGTGCGTATGGGCTGAGAAAGCGCTCTTGGCTGCATATCTCACAATGGTTGTGGCCCGTGCGACCTCGCCACCGATACGATCCAGCATGCGGCGATCTACGCCCGGCATCGGCGAAGCTATCCAAGGGGTCTCGTCGGAATGAACGAGGACACGCTTGGTAAAATCTGAATTCAGATCCATGAGATTCTCCAAACAATTGATAACTCCCTACCAGTAGGTAGGGGCATTCACAATGCGACTACCACCCTATCCCAACTCACAATTGCTTGTGGTTCAGTCTTCTGGTTGATCAGTCCAGTTGAAGAAGAAATTATAAACGCAAACGGCTGTCAGAACGGCAAAAAGTGATGCCCATAAAATCTGCCCGTTTGAGAGTTCGAACACAGTCCAAATCGTCGTCACTGCTGTGACGGCAACCCTTCGCCACCGCGGATTGAAAAAGGGGTGTCGAATATCAATTAGATTATTTGACCACCCCTGTTTCATCGTTGTATCCCTCAGGCCGCGTTTTCGTCTTCGAATTGCGGTTGCGTTTTTGCGCCGGTGATGTACGCAACGACATCCTCACCAGACACGTCTTCGTTCTTGATGTCGAGGTCAGCGCAAATGCGCCCGCGACGGAACACGATGACCCGATCTACCAGATCAAACACCTGCCGCATGTTGTGGCTGACCAAAATCAATGGCTGACCTTGGGCTTTCAACGTGCGGATGATGTTCTCCACCTGAGCCGTTTCCTGAACACCCAATGCGGCTGTGGGTTCGTCCATGATGGTAAGCTTGGATGCAAAAGTCGCTGTCCGGGCGATTGCCACACATTGGCGCTGACCACCCGACATGTTCCGGATCGAATTTTTGACGTTTGGAATTTTCACCGCAGTTTTTTCCAAACCAGCCATCGTGGCCTCGTGCATTGCCTTGTAGTCAAGGAAGCGAAAAGGTCCTAGCCAGTCAAATCTTGTGATCTCACGTCCCAAAAACAAGTTGTCTGGAACGTTTAGTTCGTCGGCCAAGGCCAATGTCTGGAACACGGTTTCGATGCCTGCTTCGCGCGCATCGATCGGGCCAGCGAAATTGACTTCTTTTCCGCCGAAGAAAATTTGCCCGCTGGTTCTTTGCTCCACGCCGGTGATCTGACGAACAAACGTCGATTTTCCAGCGCCGTTATCGCCCATAACCGCTATGTGCTCTCCGTCACGAAGAACCACATTCGCATCGTTCAAGGCATGAACCCCACCGTAGTGCTTGGTCAGGCCTTTGGTTTCGAGAATGATATCACTCATTTTCTTGTTCTCCTGATCAAGTTCGCGATTTTTGTCGGTATTGGTCAAGGACCACCGCTGCGATGATAATGCTACCCATCGCCATGAGTTGGTACGAGCCATCCAGTTTGATGAAGGTAAAGCCCGAGCGAATGACGCCAAGGACCATGGCACCAAGAACCGTGCCGATGATGGAACCGCGACCACCGGTCAGGCTGATGCCGCCAATGACTGCCATTGCAATAGCGAAGAGCTCGTAGAATTCTCCCATACCAGCTTGCGCCGTAGACGCTTTAGAGCTGAGGACAATCCCTGCAAACGCAGCCAGCATCGACGCGATCATATAGACGGTAATTTTGTGGCGTCTGACGTTGATGCCTGACATGCGTGCGGCGTCTTCGTTTGAGCCGATTGCATAGGTGTGTTTGCCATAGAGCGTGCGCGTCATGATGATATGAAACAAGACGGCTAAAAGTATGAACCAGACAACCGGCATCATGCCCGAGCCAATAAACGCATATGAATCGGTCGGGAAAGAGATCGGGTTACCGCTCGACCACCAAAGCGCAATACCACGGCAGATCAGGAACATGCCCAAAGTCGCAATAAACGGTGGGATCCGAAGATAGGCGATAAATGTCCCGTTTATCGCCCCGATCATCGCCCCGAACGATAAGCCTATGACCACCGGCACAATGACCGGTAAGTCCATTGCCCACGTTCCAAACAACGCTTTGGGATTGGGATTGCCGTTGACCAATTCGGTTTGCCCGAAACTCATGGCCACCATCGCTGTCGCGGCCACCAAAGGCCCTGAGCTTAGATCAATACCTGCGGTAATAATCACTTGGGTCACGCCAAGGGCAATGATTCCGATGATCGCGACCTGCAGAATGATAATTTGTAGTCTGGCCACGTTAAACAGGCCGAACATGCCATCAAATCGATCTTTGGTGTCAAAGAGGAAACTTTGCCCTCTCATATGAGGAAGCAATTGCCCCAATATCTCAAAGATTACGACGATAATTACCAACGCAAGAAAAATGTTCATCTCATTGGGCCACGTCCTTTTGCTCTTGTCAAAAGTGAGGCCGCCAATGCCGTCGCTATTGTCTGTCATTTGCGTCACGTTCCCGAATTTGCCCGAATGTTGGCCGGACCCCCAAATATGAATCCGTGGCGGCATTTGCCGCCACGGTACGAAACGAAGCTTAGTTCGCGTTCATGTACTCATCCATGTTCTCAGGTGTTACGAGAACGAATGGAATATAGACTTTGCTGTCCACTTTTTCGCCATTGATCAGCTTGATCGCCGTATCAATAGAGCCAGTGCCCTGACCAACAGAGTCTTGGAAGACTGTGACGTCGTAATCGCCGGCAGCCATAACGAGCAGCGCGTCTTGAGATGCGTCAACACCGCCAACTTGAACGTCAGCCATGTCCATTCCCGCGGCTTTCATTGCCTGGATTGCACCGATTGCCATTTCGTCGTTGTTGGCTAGAACAAAGTCGAACGGCTCGCCAGAAGACATCCAGTTTGTCATCAAATCCTGGGCTTCGTCGCGCGACCAATTCGCAGTCTGCTCATCGATGATGGTCATGAAGTTACACATGTCCATGCCGATGACGTCGTGAACGTCCTTGGAACGCTGAACAGCGGCCTGGTTAGAAAGCTGACCGTTCATCAGGTAACCAGTTGCGCCACCGGCCTTGCCGTCAGCCCGCAGGTTCTTACAAATCTCGAATGCCGACAAAGTTCCGGACTCGATTTCGTTGGATGCAACGAAAGCCTGCGTTGGTGGCAATTCGTTAACGTTGTCTGGTTCGCGGTTCACATAGACCAGTGGAACGTTGCCTGCAGCCGCAGAAACAGCCGCGCCCGCTGATGTATCAACGATGTTCACGATGATCGCATCAACGCCAGAGGCGACAAAGTTTTTCACTTGGTCGATCTGTTTGGCAACGTCGTCGGTCGCATCTTCTTGCTGATATGTCAGGCCATCGATTGTGCCTGCATATTCAACCATGCCGTTGCGCAGAACTGTCAGCCAGTTGTCATCGAACCGCGAGAATGTCGCGCCGATTTCCTGTGCATAAGCACCTGACGACAAGAGCGAGGCCAAGCCCGCAGCGATAAGGGTCTTTTTCATAGGTTTCCTCCCAATGTGGTGTCCGGTGCACCTGCTTAGTTTATCCGGATACCCGCCATCTCTGGCGGTGTTCTTCATATCATGCGGCCAATGCCGCGGTTGAGTCACGCACGTATGCGAT
>CALLWO010000168.1 GCA_938016355.1 uncultured Boseongicola sp.
TCGCGCATGGTTTGTTCGGTGATGTTCAACGCCAAGGTCACCATGTCACCATCGCGCGTGCGCCGGTCAATCAGCTTCACATACTGCCCGTTCCAGACCTTCAGAATGGCGTGTGGAATGCGGCCCTTTTCGATCCGCTCCAACATCATCTGTTTCCAATCAGATGCGCTTATTTCGCCAATATCGACGATGCCTTCGTCGCACAGAAGTTCGACCAGTTCCGACATGTGAATGCCGGGGCGGACCATATCCAGGCCTTCAAAAATCGCGAGATAGGCCCGGTTGGCGGCAATCAGGACATTGTCAGGGTCAAAGACTGCAAACCCGTCCCGGATTGTCTCAAGCGAATCCCAAAGGCGACGCTCTGCGATGATCATCGCGCTTTCAGCGCGCTCCAGATTCTGGCGCGCGCTGTCGACCTCGTGTTTGAGCGTTTCCGCTTCGAATTTGACGCGGCCCATTTCCTCGCGTTTTTCGACAATTTCGCTCGAAAGATCGCGGGCATGGCGGGACAATTGGCGATTTGCTTCGCTCAATTCCGTTTTCATCTGGTCCAGCAAACGTTCGGCCGCCAGACGCGCGCGACGTTCGGTCGCCAGCTGATCGCCGATTTCCATGGCCCAAAGCTCCGTCGAATCCCAGCCCCAACAGAGCCAGCGGGTCTTCTTATGCCGTTGTCTCGGTAAAAAAGCTGTTAACCGAGATTGCCGCCGCGCTCCGGCCAAGCAAATCAAACCCGCGGATCGCCAGTCTTCGACCCGCAATGTCGCAAGCTGTCCTGTCCGACGCCCAACAGCCCTGCTAAGATCGCCGCATCAGGAGGCGCTTCCATGTCAGATTTTGACACCCATCTCACCGATATTCTTTCACAGATCGAAACCGAGGGCCTGATGAAACGCGAACGCGCCGTGACCTCGCCCCAATCGGCGCATATCGACGTGGCCGGGCGCGAGATGTTGAACCTTTGCGCGAACAATTACCTCGGTCTCGCCGACGACGCCCGACTAATCGCCGCCGCCAAAGGCGCGCTCGATAGCCACGGGTTCGGCATGGCAAGCGTGCGTTTCATCTGCGGCACCGGAGAGTTGCACGCCGCCCTGGAAAAACGCCTCGCGACCTTCCTCGGGATGGAGGAGGCGATCACCTTTGCGGCGTGTTTTGATGCCAACGGGGCCGTGTTCGAACCGCTGTTCTCTGCCGAAGACGCGATCATTTCCGATGCGCTCAACCATGCCTCGATCATCGACGGGATCCGCCTGTCAAAAGCCAAACGATACCGCTTCGCCAATTGCGACATGGACGATCTGGAACAACAGCTCAAAACCGCGCGGGCCGACGGCGCGCGCTTTATCGTGATTGCCACGGATGGCGTCTTTTCGATGGATGGCACGCTGGCAAAGCTGCGCGATATCCGCGCGCTCGCCGATCAACACGAGGCGCTTTTGATGGTCGATGATTGCCACGCCACCGGCTTCATCGGGCCAAAGGGCGCGGGAACGCCTGCCCATTGCGGGGTGAAGGCTGACATTCTGACCGGGACACTCGGCAAGGCGCTTGGCGGCGCCATCGGGGGCTATATTGCCGCCAGCAAACAGGTGGTCGCGCTGTTGCGCCAGCGTGCGCGCCCCTATCTTTTCTCCAACGCGCTCCCGCCCATGGTGTGCGCCGCTGGGATCGCCGCGCTAGACATCGTCGAAACCGGCGATGACCTGCGCGCAAAGCTCTTTGAAAACACCGCTTATTGGCGCAATGCCCTTGAAACTGCTGGTTTTCAGACCTTACCGGGCGAGCATCCGATTGTGCCCGTCATGCTGGGCGACGCGCGCCTTGCCCAAGACATGGCCGCCCGGCTTGATGCGCTCGGCGTCTATGTCTCGGGCTTTTTCTTTCCGGTGGTTCCCAAGGGCAAAGCGCGCATCCGCACACAGATGAACGCCTCCCTGACAACAGACGACCTCGATCGCGCGGCAGCCGCATTCGCCCAGGCGGGCCGCGAAACAGGAGCGCTTTGATGTCAAACGAGATGAAGGCACTTGCCAAAACCGCGCCCGCCCCGGGCCTTGATCAAATCACCGCGCCGGTTCCTGAAATTGGCCCCGACGATGTGCTGATCCGCATCAGGAAAACCGGAATTTGCGGCACCGATATCCATATCTGGGATTGGGATGACTGGGCCGCGCGCACCGTGCCCGTGCCGCTTATCACGGGCCATGAATTCGCCGGAGAGATCGTTGAACTTGGCCGCAATGTCACCGACCTCGCCCTTGGCCAACGCGTCAGCGGCGAAGGTCACCTCATCGGCAAACACTCGCGCCAAAGCCGCGCGGGCAAATTCCACCTTGATCCCGAAACCCGAGGCATAGGCGTGAACGAACAAGGGGCCTTTGCGGAATATCTGAAGCTCCCGGCCTTCAATGCCGTTCCGCTGCCTGATGCAATCGACGACGACATCGGCGCGATCCTTGATCCGTTGGGCAACGCCGTTCACACCGCGCTCAGCTTTGATCTCGTGGGCGAGGACGTGCTGGTCGCCGGGGCAGGGCCCATCGGCATCATGGCCGCAGCCGTTGCGCGCCACGTCGGCGCGCGGCACGTGGTCATTACCGACATCAATCCCGACCGGCTCGCACTGGCCGAAAAGGTCGCCGATGTCACGCCTGTGAATGTCGCAAGTGAAGACCTCAACGATGTAATCGCCAGCCTTAAGATGAAAGAAGGGTTCGACATCGGCCTTGAAATGTCGGGCAACCAACGTGCGCTTGATCAGATGGTTGAGGCGCTCGTCATGGGCGGGCGCATTGCTTTGCTGGGCATCCCGCCGGGCAAATCCCCCGTCGACTGGTCGCGCATCGTCTTCAAGGCAATCACGATCAAAGGCGTCTATGGTCGCGAGATTTTCGAAACCTGGTATAAGATGATTGCGATGCTCGAAAACGGGCTCGACATCCGAAACGTCATCACGCATCGCATGCCTGTCGACGACTACCGGCAGGGGTTCGAAATCATGAAATCCGGCCAATCCGGCAAAATCGTTCTCGACTGGACCTGAGCCGCAGCGCCCTAGTCCGGGCCATCGTCAAACGGCGCAACAATTTCCGCAACCTGTGTGCGCAACCATGAATGTGCGGCGCTGTCGGTCAGCCGGCGCGGCCAGATCATCACCAGCGGCAACTTGGGCATCGGGAAGGGCAGGCGATAAACGCCAAGCCCCATCCGGTCCGACGATCGAATGGCGAATTGCCTCGGCAAAAGCGCGATCAAATCGCTTTCGCTGACGGCCCGCGCGATGCCTGAGAAAACGGGCATCGACATCACCACATTGCGCCTGCGCCCGATGCGTGCCAATGAATCATCGCCTTGACCGTTGAGATTGCCCAACGGCGAAAACAACACATGTCCGCACTGACAAAAAAGATCGAGCGGGAAGACATCATCGGGGGCAACGCCGGCACGCACCAATCCGGGATGTTCCCGCCGCGCGATCACCCGAAAATCCGAACGAAATGCGGGTGCCGAGGCAACCCAATCGGGGACGCGAATGCGCGGCAGGATTGCCAGATCAATCTTCTCACGATCGAGCGCGCTGATGTTGGTTTCGTTGACCATATCCACCAGCGAAATTCGCAGGTTCGGGGCCGATTGCGAAACCCGCGCGGCAAGTTCGGGCATCAGCAACTCTGCGAAATAATCGGATCCCGAGACGCGAAATCTGTTCGTCGCAACGGCAGGATCAAACTCGTCACTCCCGCCAAGGATGTTTTGCAGATTGTCGAGCTGGACGCGCAAAGGGTCTTTCAGCCGCATGGCAAAATCAGTGGGAACAAGACCCTGTCCGCGCCGCACGAACAACGGATCGTTCAACGCTTGACGTAAACGTCCAAGTGCTGATGAAACCGCCGGTTGAGACAGCCCGATCTTCTCTCCAGCGCGCACAGTGGAGCCTTCTTGCAACAGGGCGTCCAGAACACGCAGTAAATTCAGGTCCAAAGATGATATATTCATGAAACAAATACCTAACATACAAATAATCAATTTTCGATAATTTATTGCCCGTTATACCTGTATTTTATGGGATGGATGCCGACCCTGACACTTGAGACGGGACAGACAGATGCAGAAAAGCGGCGATGCGTTCGTCAGGCAGCGCACCTGCAACCACACCATCCTCGAACACGATGCGATGGGCAGTGCAAAGTCTATCGATGGCGTTATTCTGTTGCCATTATGCATTTCGTTTGGGCATCACACAAAAGCATCTCTGGTGCTGGCGTGAGCATTCCTAGGGTCTCTTTTAGGCCATTCAAAGGGAAGACGCGTCCTGCGTAGTCCCGATGTGGGTTTTTAGGACCCGCGCGAGGGGCCATGACAGGAGACGAGTGCTTCAGGATTGGTTCCTCGCGTTACCCCAAATGGTTGCGCGCGGCCTGCGCCGATCTTAAGGTCCAAATCTCACATTCGAAGGAACTGGACCCATGGGCGACCTCGTATTCTGGATCATCGCGACCGTCGGTTTGATCGTGGGTTTTCGCTGGCTGCAAAAGCGCAAGAAATGACCTCTTTTTGACCTCTGTCATCCTGCAAATCCGTAGATTTTAATCACAACAGAGCCCCTCACACCCCAGCATTCTGAACCGCATTTAAACCCACTATCCGAATGAGACTTGCCGATGCCCGTGTCATCCGATGTCGTTGAAAATCCTTGGCTGAAAATGGCGCTCAATAACGCGTGGTCGAACGCTACGCTCTACCGGGCCGCCACGTCACTGGACGTTTCTGTGTTCACCGCAAAAAGGCCCGGCTTCTTTCCGTCGCTCGCCGCCACGCTCAACCACATTTATGACGTCGACCTCTACTATCTGGATGCGTTGGAAAATGCCGGGCAGGGGCGGCGTGTCTTCGACCGCGCGCCTTGCGCAGACCCCAAAGAGCTTGCCGAATTGCAAATGGCCGCCGACATGCGCTTTGCCAGTTTCACCAGCGCCATCACCAGCGAGACCCTGAACGATACCCGCGTGACTGACCGCTCCAGCGGCCCGGCGCGCGAGACCGTCGCCGCCCTCATTCTCCATCTTGCGCAGCATCAGATCCACCATCGTGGTCAGGCCCATGTCCAACTGTCCGACGCAGGCATCGCGCCGCCGCAATTGGATGAGTTCTATCTGGAATTCGACCGGGCGCCCACGGCGTCGGCCTATTGGTAATCGCGGATCAGGACGACTCCATCACTTCGCGCCCGTCTGCTGTCAGCGCGAATACCTCGCCATCCTCGAACACCACTGGCACCAACGGATTGCCCCACGCCGCGCCGCCGTCAAGATTGACCCGATTGCCATAATGCGTCGGATGATCCACCGGCGAATGCCCGTGCACGATCAACGCCTCGTGATCCTCCAGCCGCCACAAAAACTCATCGCGGATCCACAAAAGATCATCCTCGTCCTGCGCTTCCAGCGGAAAGCCGGGGCGAATGCCAGCGTGCACGAAAATCATACCGTGCGCGCGATGCCAAAGCGGCAAAGCATCCAGAAATTCCAGATGCGCCTCCGGCACGGCCTTCTTGGCTCGCAAGTGCAGCTTCTCAGCCCGCTCAAGACGTTTTTGCACAATGCCATAGGATTTCAGCGTCGTATCTCCGCCCATCCGGGGCGACAGCCACGTCAGACCAGACCGCAGCCGCGAATCCGTGGCAGAACCGTCCCGCAGGTAATTCGCAAACAGCCGATCATGGTTTCCCTTCAACACGATCCAGGGTTCCCCACGCGCTTGCCCGTCGATCAGAAATTCGATGACGCCTTTGCTGTCAGGCCCCCGATCCGTCAGGTCGCCCACATGCACCACAGGCGCAGGCCCGCCCGACGCCCGCGCGTCCGCCGCGATGCGCGCATGCGCAACACGCAGCTTGTCGAGATGCCCGTGAACATCGCCGACGCCATAGATTCTGGTCCCCGTCATCCCTTAAGGCCTAGGTCGCGCGCCCCTGACCGGCAAGGGCTGTCACTCAATTTTCTTAAATAGCCACCCAGCCAACACAACCGCGAGCAGTGCGCCAAAGCACTCAGCGGCGATAAATCCGGGCAAATCAACGGGCCGAATCCCGGCAAACGTGTCCGTAAACGCGCGCCCGATGGCCACAGCCGGATTGGCAAAAGACGTCGATGCAGTGAACCAATAAGCGGCCGTGATATAAAGCCCGACCAGCATGGGTATGGCCTCGGCCCGATGCCGAAGCGCGCCAAGGATCACGAAAACCAATCCAAAGGTCGCCACGATCTCTGCAAACCATTGCGCGCCACCGGTGCGCATTGTCGACGACGCCTGCACCAGCGTTTCGGCAAACATTCCATGGGCAACGAACGTGCCCAAAATTGCGCCAATCACCTGCGCGCCCACATAAAGCGCCGCAAGCGACGGCAAAATCTCGCGCCGCACCAGAAACGCCAGAGTCACGGCCGGGTTGAAATGCGCGCCCGATACTGGGCCAAGCACCGTGATCAAAACCACCAGAATGGCCCCCGTGGGCAACGTGTTGCCCAACAGCGCAAGCGCGACATCGTCGGTCAAACGATCCGCCATGATGCCCGAGCCGACCACCGTGGCGACAAGCAGACCAGTTCCCAAAGCTTCCGCGACTAGTTTTTGTGCTGTCATCATCCAGAAATGCCCTCAGCCTTCGCAATTGAAACGCGCCACCATCCGCTGAGGCGGCGCGTTCCTCGATACTCTAGGCGACTTCGAACTGAAGCGCGCGCACTTGCTCAAAAAGCCCGGTATCTTTCAACGCATCCAGCGCGGCACCCGGAACCGGATCATCTACATAAAGAAGCGCAATGGCTTCCTCGCCCCGTTCTGAGCGGCCAAGCGTAAAGTTCGCGATGTTCACGCCATTTGCGCCCATCGTGTTGCCCAATGCGCCGATGATGCCGGGGACGTCCTCGTTCGTGGTGTAAACCATGTTCGCCCCGATCTCGGCATCAATGGTGATGCCCTTGATCTGAATGAACCGGGGCTTGCCGTCGCTGAACACAGTGCCCGCAATCGAGCGTTCGCGCTTGTCCGTGATCACCGTCAGTTTGATATAGGCGTCAAAGACACCGGTTTTTTCCTGTGTGGTGGTCGAAATATCGACGCCGCGATCTTTGGCAATGACCGGCGCGCTGACCATGTTCACGTCCGGGTTCGCGACCTTCAAAATTCCGGCCACGGCAGACGCGTTCAGCGCGGCAGTGTTCATTTCCGCAACCTGACCGTTGTAAAGAATGTTGATCGCACGGATCGGCTCATCGGTCAGCTGCCCGACAAATGCGCCAAGGTGCCCGGCAAGTTTCACCCATGGTCCCATGACCTTGGCTTCTTCTGCTGTGACGGACGGCATGTTCAAAGCGTTCGTTACAGCACCCGAGAGCAAATAATCCGACATCTGTTCTGCCACCTGAAGCGCGACGTTCTCCTGTGCTTCGGTGGTGGCAGCGCCCAGATGTGGGGTCACGACCACGTTCGGCAGGTTGAAAAGCGGGCTGTCGGTTGCAGGCTCCACGGCAAATACGTCGAACGCTGCACCGGCGACGCGACCGTCCTTCAACGCCTCGGCAAGCGCGGCTTCATCGACCAGACCACCCCGCGCACAGTTCACGATCCGCACACCCGGCTTCAGCTTGGCGATGTTTTCCGCCGACAGGATATTGCGCGTTTTGTCGGTGAGCGGCACGTGCATGGTGATGAAATCGGCCTTGGCCAGCAATTCATCCAGCTCGACCTTCTTCACGCCCATCTTGTTCGCACGCTCTTCGGTCAGAAACGGATCATAGGCGATGACCTTCATCTTGAGGCCCAAAGCGCGCTCGCACACGATGCCGCCAATGTTGCCCGCACCGATGACACCAAGCGCTTTGGCCGTCAGCTCGACACCCATAAAGCGCGACTTCTCCCACTTTCCAGCATGGGTCGAGGCCGAGGCCTCGGGGATCTGACGTGCGACCGCGAACATCATCGCGACCGCGTGTTCCGCTGTGGTGATCGAGTTGCCAAAGGGCGTGTTCATCACGATCACACCCTGTTTGGACGCCGCCGGGATATCGACATTGTCGACCCCGATCCCTGCGCGACCAATGACCTTAAGATTTGTCGCCGCAGCCAGCACTTTGTCGCTGACTTTCGTGGCCGAACGGATGGCAAGCCCGTCATATTGACCGATCACCTCCAGCAGCCGCTCCTTGTCTTTGCCGAGACCCGGTTCGAAGGTGACGTCGATGCCGCGATCCCGAAAGATCTGGACGGCAGTTTCAGACAGCTTGTCGCTGACGAGCACTTTGGGTTTGTCTTGCATGTTTCTTAATCCACAGTTCGGGCGCACCTACGTGATACCGACGTTTTACCGACGTAATACCGAAGCCGTACCGATGCGCTTTTTGATGATCAGGCAGCGCTCGAAAGCGCTGCAATTTCGGTTTCAAATGCCCAGTTCAGCCACGGCAGCATCGCCTCGATATCCGAGGTTTCAACCGTTGCCCCACACCAGATCCTAAGACCCGCAGGCGCATCTCGATAGCCGCCAATGTCCAGTGCGACGCCTTCGTTTTCCAGCCGTTTTGCAACCGCCTTGGCAAAGCTTGCACCATCAGAAATGCGCGGATCGGTGAACTTGAGGCAAACGCTGGTATTCGAGTAAGTCTCTGGATTATTTGCCAGATTCGAAATCCAAGCGTGGCTTTCGCAGAAATCGTGAACCGCTTTGGCGTTTGCGTCAGCGCGTTTGATCAGCCCGGAGAGACCGCCAACGGCCTGCGCCCAGTCCAGCGCGTTCAGGTAATCTTCAACGCAAAGCATCGACGGCGTGTTGATCGTCGCGCCCTCGAAAATGCCTCCGATAATCTTGCCGCCTTTTGTCAGGCGGAAGATTTTCGGCAATGGCCAGGCGGGCGTGTAGTTTTCCAGTCGTTCAACCGCGCGCGGGCTCAAAATCAACATCCCATGCGCCGCCTCCCCCCCAAGCACCTTCTGCCATGAGTAAGTGACCACGTCCAAACGGTCCCATGGAAGGTTTTGGGCAAAGGCCGCGGACGTCGCATCACAGATACTAAGCCCCTGACGGTCTTGCGGAATTTCGAAACTGTCCGGCACGCGAACACCGCTCGTTGTGCCGTTCCAGGTAAAGACCACATCGTGGTCCCAGTTGACGGAATGAAGGTCAACGATCTCACCGTAATCTGCCGTGGTGACATTCGCCTCAAGCTTCAGCTGCTTGACCACATCCGTGACCCATCCCGCGCCAAAACTTTCCCACGCAAGCATCTCCACCGGGCGTTCGCCCAGCAAATTCCACATCGCCATTTCCATGGCGCCAGTGTCAGAAGCCGGAACGATTCCAATAAGATAATCGCTTGGCACGCCCAAAATCTCTCGGGTCCGCTCGATGGCGGCCTTGAGTTTGTTCTTGCCAATCGCGGCCCGATGCGACCGCCCAAGAGCAGCATCCGACAGACCATCAAAGGTGAATGAAGGGGGTTTGGCACAAGGGCCAGACGAAAAACGCGGATTTTCCGGCCGCGTCGCCGGTTGTTCAATATTCATCACTGAATATCCTTCCAGATATGCGCCCTTCGTTGGGGAAGGGTGTCCCACGGACGGGACTACGGCCCTCAAAAGGGTTTCGCAAGCGCGAATATGACGGTAAGGGCGACAAAACAGTCGCAACCGGACCCCGCGCGTCCCCTATCGGAAACACTCAAACTCCATGTTCGTCATTTCGCTTATTGCTCCAAAAGGCGCGCTTGATCCGGCCTTGGTGACATCGCTTCAATCCGCGTGGGGCGGCGGCGACGCCCAATGGCTGGCTCCGGACGAGGCCGCAGAATTCGCAGTCGAGCGCGCCCCGGATAACCTCGATCAGGTGCGCGCGGACGTGGCTTCGTTGAGAGTGGACGTGAACGCCATTCCGTTGGAAAACCGCAAGAAAAAGATCCTGATTGCGGACATGGACAGCACCATGATCAACGAGGAATGCATCGACGAACTGGCGGCCGAAGCGGGCGTCGGCGCGCGTGTCGCAGACATCACCGCACGCGCCATGAATGGTGAGCTGGACTTTGAAGCGGCGATTGATGAACGCGTTGGATTGCTTGCGGGCCTTCCCCTCACGGTCATCACCGACGTCTTGGAAAAGCGTATCACGCTAGCAGCCGGTGGTCCGGTGCTGGTTGCAACGATGAAGCAGAACGGCGCCTATGCGGCTTTGGTGTCTGGCGGCTTCGTGCAGTTCACCTCCCGCATCGCCGAAACACTCGGTTTCGACGAAAACCGCGCCAACACATTGCTTGAAACGAATGCCACGCTGTCCGGCAAAGTCGCGCGCCCGATCTTGGGGCAGGACGCGAAAGTAACCGCTTTGAAAGAAATTTCGCAGAAACTGAACCTCACACCAAATGACGCGATTGCGGTTGGTGACGGTGCGAACGATCTGGCAATGCTCGGTGCTGCGGGTTTGGGTGTCGCGCTTCATGCCAAGCCAACAGTGGCGGCGGCCGCGCAAATTCGCGTGGATCACGGGGATCTCACGGCGCTTCTCTTTCTTCAGGGCTACGCGCTTAACGAATTTGCGCGTTAGTTAGGAAAAAGCACCGTACGCTGCTCGAACGTCGCCCACATGCAGACCGTCCCAATTGATGATGGGCTGCGCTGTATATTTCTTCGCGATCGGATTTTCTGCATCCAATGCGCCAAGCTTGACCAGAAGCGCGGCCATCACGCATTCGGCTGCGCGCGTGGCCCCGTCGATGATCTTTATCGCAATCCCCAGTTTTTGCGACGGAAGAATGGCCACGTACACGCCCTCGGCCCCGGTCTTGACCGCATAGGGCGTTTTTGCGGCATTCATCAATTCCGTGCAGGCCTGACCGGTGCCCGCGACCAGTTCGGGATGCGCCATCATCGCTTCGCGCAACCGCACCTCGGCCCCATCTTTGGCTCCTGCAAATTTGGCCATTGCGCGGGCGAGGGCCACTAGGCTTGTGGCGTGATTTGGTGCGGAACAGCCATCGATTCCAAACCCCGGACTGACCATTTCGGTCGCATCCTCAAACGCGACTTTAACAGCCGTTTGAACCGGGTGATCGGGATCGACATAGTCCAATCCCGCGTTCAAATGCCGCGTAAGTGTCAGAAATCCTGCATGTTTTCCCGAACACCAGTTGAACGCCCGCGTAACCGGTTCCCCCGCCCGGATCATGTCATGGGCATAGCTTTCATCCCGCGACGGCTGCGGCCCGCAACACAAAGTATGAGCATCCAGATCCAGATCAGCAAGCCACCGATCAACCCGCGCCACGTGATCCCGCTCAGCAATATGGGATGCGCAAGCAAGTGCGAGTTGCTGAGACGAAAGCCGCGCGCCCGCCTCCGAGCGCACAAGCGGCAAAGCTTGGATCATCTTGCACGACGAACGCGGGAAAATGATCTCATTTTCATTCCCCCATTGATGCACAATGTCGCCATCGGCGTGCATCACAACAGCATGCCCCAGGTGGCTCGATTCCAAACGCCCGCCCCGCGTGACGTCAACCATGTGTACCGCAGTAGTCATGCCAAAAACCTCGCGAAAGTGTCACGGCAATTTTCCGCCGCGGGGGGTTCCAATTTCAAGCGCAGATACGCTATTGAGGAACAATTGGTAAGGGGCATTTCATGCTCGGAGCGCCTGCAAAGACAGGCCCCGACGCTCGAGGCAAAGGCAAAACAATGACTGTACGGACGATTGCATCCATTTTCGCGGCACTCGTGATCGGTGCCACAAGCGCGACAGCACAGGAAGTGACCAACCGGGTCGCGGCCGATACGGATTGGGCGGTATTTCAAGGCGACGATCCCAAAGAGTGCTGGGCCGTGACGGCTCCAAAAGAGACAGTGAACACCCGCGATGGCCGAACGGTCAGCGTGCGGCGCGGCGATATCCTGTTGTTTGTCACCTTCCGGCCCGCGAACAGTGTGGCAGGTGAAATCAGCTTTACCGGCGGCTATCCCTTCGCGGATGGCTCAACGGTTTCGATGGATGTCGGCGGCTCAACGTTCGAGCTTTTCACCGAAGGCGAATACGCCTGGCCCGCGACGCCTGCGGATGACGCGAAAATCGTGACGGCGATGAAACGCGGCGCAAGCGCTGTTCTGACGGCACGATCGTCGCGCGGCACCCAGACCAAAGACACGTTCTCTCTTTTGGGGGCCACCGCGATGATCGAAGACGCAGAGGCACGCTGCAGCAGCTAATCACGCCTCCAGTTATTGGCCGCGCGGCCTAACCACGTTTCCGCGCGTCCAGCGTATTTCCATGTTTCGCTTGGGATTTCGCGCGCCATCCCTTATATGCCCGGTTTGATCAAGGGATTGGAACGATGAGCGCTGACGCCCCAATTACGCAAGATGTCCTGACGATCCCCCGGAAACTTCCCGAGGGACCGATCAATCTTGTCGGTCTGACCCGCGCGCAGCTTAAAGACACGCTCGTCGATCTTGGCACGCCCGAAAAGCAGGCGAAGATGCGCGTCAACCAGATCTGGCAGTGGATCTATCATTGGGGCGTGCGCGATTTCTCGGAAATGACCAATCTGTCCAAGGACTTGCGCGCGCTTCTGGCCGAAAAATGCGTGGTCGCAATTCCCGAGGTTGTATCGCACAACGAAAGCACGGACGGGACGCGGAAATACCTCGTCCGCATCGCCGGCGGTCACGAGGTCGAGGTTGTCTATATCCCCGAATCCGATCGCGGTACGCTTTGCATTTCCAGCCAGGTTGGCTGCACGCTGACCTGTTCGTTTTGCCACACCGGAACCCAGAAACTCGTTCGCAATCTGACCGCAGGCGAGATCGTCGGGCAGATCATGGTCGCGCGTGATGATCTGGATGAATGGCCAGAGCCCGGCAAAAGCACCAGCGACAACGGCCCGCGGCTATTGTCCAACATCGTTCTGATGGGCATGGGCGAACCGCTTTATAACTTCGAAAGCGTGCGGGACGCGATGAACATTGCGATGGATGGTGAGGGGATCAGCCTTTCGCGTCGGCGTATCACGCTGTCCACAAGCGGTGTCGTGCCCGAGATCGCGCGTACAGCGGATGAAATTGGCTGCATGCTCGCAATCAGTTTTCACGCCACAACGGACGAAGTGCGCAACAAACTCGTTCCGATCAACAAACGCTGGCCCATTGCCGACCTTCTGGACGCGCTTCGGGCCTATCCGAAACTGTCAAATTCCGAGCGGATCACGTTCGAATATGTGATGCTGAAAGACGT
>CALLWO010000169.1 GCA_938016355.1 uncultured Boseongicola sp.
CGGCTTGCCGGGTCAGATTTCTCTCTCAATGCCACACAATCGTCGGATGACGAGGGCCGCGAATGGATCGAAACGCTCGAAGACGAAACCGCGCAGCAATCAGCCGAGGTCGAGCATCAAAAAGACATCGAAACTCTGCGCACATGGTTGGTCGAAGCCATGTCAGCTTTGAATGATCGCGAACGATTCATCGTGCGTGAACGCAAATTGCGGGACACACCGCGCACCCTTGAATGCCTCGGCAACGAACTGAAGCTCTCCAAAGAGCGCGTGCGACAGCTGGAAGCCGCCGCTTTTGGCAAAATGCGCAAGATGCTCGAGACTCAATCAAACGAAGTTCACGCATTTTTCGCCTGAAACGCGTGCCAGCGTTGGCTTAAGCAAATCGCCGGGAAATAAGCCATGGCTTGCCCCTTGGCTCCCGGCAGCTTAACACTTTCCCGACAAACAAAGGAGCTTTCATGCTCGCGGGAAAGCGCATTCTATTGATCATTGGCGGCGGGATCGCGGCCTATAAGTCGTTGGAACTCATTCGACTTATCAAAAAAGCCGATGGCGCCGTAACGCCCGTGCTGACACGCGCGGCCACGGAGTTCGTCACACCTCTGTCTGTCTCAGCCCTTGCCGGAGAGAAAGCCTATACAGATCTTTTCGATCTGACTGACGAGGCTGAGATGGGTCATATCGAGCTGTC
The DNA here is from genome assembly GCA_938016355.1 of uncultured Boseongicola sp. GTDB lineage: Bacteria > Pseudomonadota > Alphaproteobacteria > Rhodobacterales > Rhodobacteraceae > CALLWO01. The sequence continues at coordinate 695 of CALLWO010000169.1, forward strand.
TCGTTCGTCTGATCTCGTCGTCGTTGCCCCGGCCACAGCCGATTTGATGGCCAAAATGGCAGGGGGGCACGCCGATGATTTGGCCTCCACGCTACTTTTGGCAACCGACACGCCTGTGCTCGTGGCCCCTGCGATGAACGTGCGCATGTGGCTCCATCCTTCCAATCAACGAAATGTCGCGACCCTCAGCGACGATGGTATCGCCCGCGTTGGTCCAGATGAGGGCGACATGGCTTGCGGCGAGTTTGGACCGGGGCGCATGGCCGAACCTGCCGCGATATTCGATGCCATAGCAGCCCAAATCGCCGATGGTCCGTTAAGCGGCAAAAAAGCAATCGTCACTTCCGGGCCGACCCACGAACCCATTGATCCGGTGCGTTACATCGCCAACCGATCTTCGGGCGCGCAAGGCACAGCCATTGCATCTGCACTGGCCGCACTCGGAGCGGACGTCACCTTCGTGACTGGACCCGCCGATGTTGCTCCGCCCCTTGGCGTGCGGGTCGTGCCGGTTGAAACCGCGCGGGAAATGTTGGACGCGGTCAATTCTGCGCTTCCCGCAGATGTCGCCGTCTTTGCCGCCGCCGTCGCGGATTGGCATGTCACGTCTCAAAGCGGCGACAAGATTAAGAAAACAGCCGACGGCGCCCCACCGTCATTGGCGCTGTCTGAAAACCCCGACATTCTGGCCCATGTCAGCCAACTTGACGAAGGCCGCCCCAAGCTGGTGATCGGGTTTGCGGCTGAGACGAACGATGTGCATGCCAATGCGACCGCCAAACGCGCGCGCAAAGGCTGCGACTGGATCGTGGCCAACGATGTGTCTCCTGAAACGGGCATCATGGGTGGCAGCGAAAACGCGGTGATTGTGATCGACGAATCCGGAGCCGATGAATGGCCGCGCCTCAGCAAAGAGCGAGTCGCGCGGCGTCTGGCGGAACGTATCGCCGAGGCGCTGAAATAAATGACACCGACGGTTCTTCTGCGGTGGTTGCCCGATGCCGACACAACACTCGAATTGCCCAGGTATGAAACATCAGGTTCCGCTGGCGCCGATGTGCGCGCGAACTTTCCGCCCGATGCGCGGGATGGGTTAACGCTTGCGCCGGGAGAGCGCCAATTGTGCCCGACGGGTCTCTCTGCCGAAATCCCTGAAGGTTTTGAAATTCAGGTCCGCCCAAGGTCAGGATTGGCGCTGAAGCACGGGCTCACGCTTCTAAACACGCCGGGGACAATTGATTCCGACTACCGTGGCCCGCTTGGTGTGATTGTAGTGAACCTGGGGCAATCGCCTGTGCATATCGCCCACGGCGACCGGATCGCGCAACTTGTGGTCGCGCCTGTCGTTCAGGCCAATTTTGCCCCCGCCGAACACCTTAGCGAAACGAAGCGCGGGACCGGTGGATTTGGCTCCACGGGGCGCAGCTGATGGCGCTGGTTCTGGTCTGCGCCGTTTTTCTCTGGGGCGTTGGTCACCTTTTGAAAGCACCATATTCCGCACGGTTCACAATGATCGGGCTTTTGTGCCTGCTCGTTCTCGCGGTTCAGCTTTTGCTGCCGATGGGCCATCCGTTGCGCGACATGACTGGGGGCTCCGCTGGCGAATGGATGGTCGTGGTCAGCCTGGGTTTGGCCGTCTGGGCCTATTCGCGTGGGCTTGCCCGGCTGCGCGAAATGGTGAGACCGGAAAACCAACGCGCTCCACCATCGTCCGACCAGTCCACCGCAGAACTTGAACGCAATGCCCGGCACATCGTCCTGCGCGAAATCGGCGGTCCGGGCCAGAAGCGCCTTAAAAACGCCCGCGTGCTCGTGATCGGTGCCGGGGGTTTGGGTGCGCCTGCGCTCCAATATCTTGCCGCGGCAGGTGTCGGAACCATTGGGGTGATCGACGACGACGTTGTTGAGAATTCGAATCTGCAACGACAGGTGATCCACACCGACGATCGCATCGGGATGCCAAAAGTTTTTTCTGCCGAAATCGCCATGACGTCGCAAAACCCTTTTGTGACCATTCTGCCCTATAACCGCCGATTGACGCGCGACGTCGCGCAGCGTCTGTTCGCTGATTTCGATGTTGTGCTTGATGGAACCGACGATGTGGCGACGCGTTATTTGGTTAGTGAAACCACCGTTGCGCTGGGCATGCCGCTGGTGTCGGCCGCAATCAGCCAATGGGAAGGGCAAATATCAATATTCGACCCCTCCCGCGGCACGCCCTGTTACCGCTGTATTTTCCCGGAAGCCGCAGCGGACGGCCTTGCACCAACTTGCGCGGAAGGCGGTGTGTTGGGGCCCTTGCCCGGCGTGCTTGGTTCCATGATGGCCGTTGAAACCATCAAGCTGATTGCCGGCGCAGGCGACCCGCTTTTGGGTCGTCTGATGATGTACGACGCGCTTGGCGGCGATGTGCGCGTGATTGGCGCAAAAGCACGGAAAGATTGCCCAACGTGCCACGGCGTCGGGATCGCGACTGGAACCTGAGCCCGCGCACGCATAGGCTACCTTCAAAATCACCGCAGGAGCATTCATGCCCAACCCCCTTCTCGCCGACTGGACCACGCCGTTTGGATTGCCACCGTTCGATTTGATCTCTGACGACGATTTCGAACCAGCGCTGGACGCCGCATTGTCTGACGCGCGTGCAAACATTGCGGCCATCTCCGACAATCCTGAACCGCCGACTTTCGAAAACACGATCGAAGCGCTGGAACTGGCCGAAGACCTTCTGGGTCGCGTGCTTTCGACGTTTTTCAATCTTGCAGGCACCGACGCCAACCCGGCGCGCGAGGCCTTGCAACGGACATTTTCCCCCAAAATTTCCGCCTATTCCTCAGAAATCACGCTAAATCAGGCGCTGTTTGACCGGATCGAGACGCTTTGGGCGGCGCGGGGTGATCTAAGCCTGAACGACGAACAAGCGCGTGTTTTGTTCCTGACACGCCGCAGTTTCGTGCGTTCAGGCGCGCAGCTTGAAGGCATCGCGCGGGATCGTCTGACAGACGTGAAAGCGCGCCTTGCAACGCTCGGTACGCAGTTCACACAAAACACGCTCGCCGAAGAACGCACATGGGTGATGGACCTTGGCGAAGATGATCTGGGCGGTCTGCCCGATTTTCTGGTCGCGGCAGCCCGTGCCGCAGGAGAAGAAAAATCGCGGCCCGGGCCGGTTATCACGCTCTCGCGCTCGCTGATCGCGCCATTTTTGCAATTCTCGGACCGTCGCGACCTGCGTGAAGCGGCGTGGCTTGCATGGACCTCGCGCGGGGCGATGGGGGGCGACACGGACAATCGCGCAATCGCGGCTGAAATTCTCGCCTTGCGTCACGAGCGCGCACAGCTCTTGGGCTACGATGATTTCGCGGAATACAAACTCGAGACCGAAATGGCAGGCACGCCGGACGCCGTAGAAGACCTCCTAATGAAGGTCTGGACACCCGCGCGCGCCGCAGCTGAGGCCGACGCGAATGTGCTTCGCGCCATGATGCACGCCGATGGCATCCCCGGTCAGCTAGAGCCATGGGATTGGCGCTATTACAGCGAGAAACGCCGCGTCGAAGAACACGATCTGAACGAGGCCGAACTCAAGCCTTACCTGCAACTTGACCGGATGATCGAGGCATCATTTTCTTGCGCAAAACGGCTTTTTGGGATCGAAGCCAAACCCATCGACGTGCCGCTGAACCACGACGATGCCCGCGCTTGGGAAATCACCCGCGACGGGGAGCATTTGGCAGTCTTCATCGGCGACTATTTCAATCGCGGGTCGAAACGCTCGGGCGCGTGGTGTTCGGCGCTGCGCAGCCAACGCAAGCTTGGCGGCGATGTCCGCCCGATTGTCATCAACGTTTGCAACTTCGCTAAACCGCCCGCTGGTGCACCCGCGCTGCTGAGCTATGACGACGCGCGCACGCTGTTTCACGAGTTTGGCCACGCGCTTCATCAGATGCTGTCGAATGTAAATTACGAATCCATTTCCGGCACAAGCGTCGCGCGCGATTTCGTTGAATTGCCCAGCCAGCTTTATGAGCATTGGCTGGAAGTCCCTGAAGTGCTTGCTGAATTTGCGACACACGCCGAAACCGGCGAACCCATGCCTAAGGACATTCTCGACCGGCTTTTGGCGGCGAGCACCTATGACATGGGATTCCAGACCGTCGAATATATTGCCTCCGCGCTTGTTGATCTCGATTTTCATCGGGGCGACCCGCCGAGCGATCCGATGCAACGACAGGCCGAGGTGCTGGACCGGATCGACATGCCCCACGGCGTCGCGATGCGCCACGCCACGCCGCATTTCTCGCACGTCTTCGCCGGTGACGGATACTCCAGCGGGTATTACAGCTACATGTGGTCCGAAGTGATGGACGCGGATGCGTTTGACGCATTCCTCGAAGCTGGCGGCGCATTTGACGAAGAAACCGCGCGCAGGCTCGAGACTTTCATCCTGTCCGCAGGGGGCTCTTCTGATGCTTCGGAACTCTACACTGCATTCCGGGGCCGGATGCCGGGGCCCGAGGCGCTTTTGAAGGGGCGGGGGCTGGCCGCGTGACCCTTGATGCCGCGACAGAAACCAAATTGATCGACGCTGTTCGCATGGTTGCGGCAGAAGAGATCCTGCCCCGATTTCGCGCGCTCGATCCAAGCGACATTGCAATGAAATCGCGCCACGATGATCTTGTCACAGCCGCCGACCGCGCCGCCGAGGCGCGCCTGACCGACGTTGCGCGCACGATTCTGCCTGGCGTGGCTGTGGTCGGGGAAGAGGCCGTCGCCGACGACCCGTCTGTGCGCGATCAGATAGCCACTTCCGAAATAAGCCTGATCATTGATCCGGTCGATGGAACATGGAATTTCGCCAACGGACTTTCCACCTTCGGCGTGATCCTATCGATTGCGAAAGAGGGGCGCACAATCTGGGGTCTGATCTATGACCCGGTGGGCGACGATTGGGCGATTGCGCGCAAAGGCCAAGGCGCGGAGTTTGTAACAGCGAATGGAACGACCCGACCCTTAAAGCTTTCGACCGAGCGACCCGCGCCGCTTGATGCGACGATGGGCTATGTCCACAGCTACCTGTTTCTGGGCGACGAGCGACGGCGGTTGTTCGCTGTGCTGCCAGACCTTCACAAAACCGACGCGCTCAGATGTTCCGCCCACGAATACCGCTTGATGACGCGTGGCGCTGTCGATTTTTGCCTCTCGCCAGTGTTGAACCCCTGGGATCACGCGGCTGGATGTTTGATTGTCGAAGAAGCCGGCGGCGTCGCGCGGTTGCTCGACGGCACCCCGTATAACCCGACGCTCAAAACCGGGCGATTGTTGGTCGCCCGATCCGAGGACGTTTGGCAAAAGCTTGCAGTCGCGTTCCGGCCCCTAAATGCCGGGGGTTAATCAGCCCGCAACAAGCCCCATCTGCTCCAGCTTCAGCAAAACGCGGTGCGCGCATTGATCAACTTCGACATTTTCGGTCTCGACTCGCAATTCCGGGTCTTGCGGCACGTCGTAAGGATCTGAAATCCCTGTGAATTCCTTGATCTTGCCTTCGCGTGCCAACTTGTAAAGCCCCTTGCGGTCACGGCGTTCGCATTCCTCGATCGACGTCGCGACATGCACTTCGACAAAGGCGCCAAACGCCTCGACGTCTTCGCGAACCGCGCGTCGCGTCGTTGCATAGGGCGCGATGGGCGCACAAATCGCGATGCCGCCGTTCTTGGTGATCTCGCTGGCAACATAGCCGATCCGGCGGATGTTCAGATCGCGATGCTCTTTCGAAAAGCCAAGTTCGGACGACAGGTTTTTGCGGACGATATCACCGTCAAGCAGCGTGACCGGGCGACCGCCCATCTCCATCAACTTAACCATAAGCGCGTTGGCGATGGTCGATTTGCCGGAACCCGAGAACCCGGTGAAGAACACCGTGAAACCCTGTTGCGCGCGCGGTGGATAGCGATAGCGCAGTTCCCGGACCACTTCGGGGAACGAGAACCATTCAGGAATGTCCAACCCTTCCCGCAGGCGGCGGCGCAATTCAGTGCCGGAGATATTCAGGACCGTCGCGTCCTTTTCGACCTCGTCAGCTGGTTGGTATTCGGCACGCTCCTGCACATAGACCATGTGTTTGAAGTCGACCATTTCGATGCCCATCTCTTCCTGATGCGCACGGAACAGGTCTTGTGCGTCATAAGGTCCATAGAAATCTTCTCCGGCCGAGTTTTTGCCCGGACCGGCATGATCACGACCGACGATCATATGGGTGCAGCCGTGATTGCGACGGATCAAACCGTGCCAAACCGCCTCGCGCGGGCCGGCCATGCGCATCGCCAAATTCAAAAGGCTCATCGTGGTCGTCGCGGCGGGGTATTTGTCCAACACCGCTTCGTAACACCGCACGCGCGTAAAATGATCGACGTCGCCGGGCTTGGTGAGGCCAACGACCGGGTGGATCAAAAGGTTGGCTTCAGCCTCCCGCGCGGCGCGGAACGTCAGTTCCTGATGCGCGCGGTGGAGCGGATTGCGCGTCTGAAACGCCACGACGCGACGCCACCCGAGTTTGCGGAAATAGGCGCGCAATTCATTGGGCGTATCGCGGCGCATTTTGAAATCATAATGGACGGGTTGCTGGATACCCGTCACCGGCCCGCCGAGGTAAACCGGCCCAGCCGTGTTATGAAGGTAGTTCACCGCAGGATGCGCATCATCATCGGCACCAAAGACTTGTTCCGCTTCGACTGCCTTGTCGGGACTCCATTGATCGGTGACCGACATGATCGCAAGGATCACGCCTTCCTGATCGCGTAGGGCAATGTCCTGGCCCGGCTGGATGGTCTCGGAAAACGCTTCGCTCACATCAAGCGTAATCGGCATCGGCCAAAGCGTTCCGTCGGCGAGGCGCATCTTGGACACGACAGAATCGTAATCATCCTGCCCAAGGAATCCTTTCAACGGATTGAAACCGCCGTTCATCAAAAGCTCCAGATCGCAAATCTGACGCGGTGTCAGATCCCAACTTGGAAGCGCTCCGGCTTCGGCCTTGAGTTTTTGCGCGCTGTCGTATCCGACAAACAGCTCAGGAATTGGCGTGTGATTGGGAGTTTGCATGTGACCGGGTCCACTACTGACGTTGAGGCGACCTAAATCGTGAATTCGGACCGTTTTCAAGTGCGACACATCGAACGCAAGTCCCAGACGCAAAAACAGCGCCAAACCTTGCCAAGGTCGGGCGCTGCTGAAACTTTGACAAAAAGGCGCGATGCTTACTTCGCCATCATGGCATCGTCTTTCATCATCTCGCCGTCTTTCATCATTGCCTCTTCCTTCATCATCGCGTCGTCTTTCATCATCTTGTCGTCATGCATTTCGCATGCGCCAAGGATTGCGACGAAGCCCGTTGCGGCAGCGATCTTAAGAATAGTCGTCATGGTACATCTCCTGTCCCTGTTGAATTTGGCGGTAGCGCCAAAGGGCAAGCGACCACCAAAATCTATTTGGCGCAACGCGACTCACACGAAGGTGAGAGCGTGTGAAGCTGTTGTAACGGCTATGTTATTCCGCGGCGTGGGCTTCGGTCTCTGCGTCCTGTTCGGCCAGATAGCGTTCAACCTCAAGCGCCGCCATGCACCCCATCCCGGCACTCGTCACCGCCTGGCGATAGATGTGGTCGGTGATGTCGCCTGCTGCGAAAACCCCGGGGATCGAGGTCGCAGTCGAATCCGGCGCGGTCACAACGTACCCGCCATTGTGTAACTCCAGCGTATCTTTCACCAATTCAGAGGATGGCGCGTGACCGATGGCGACGAATACACCCTTACAGTCGATTTCGCTGATTTCTCCCGTTTTGGTGCTTTTGACCCGCACGCCTTCGACACCTTTGGGATTATCGGCTCCAATAACTTCGTCCAACTGATGATCCCAAAGCACTTCGACTTTCGGGTTGTTGAACAAGCGGTGCTGCAAAATCTTTTCCGAACGCAGCTCGTCGCGGCGGTGGATCAGCGTCACTTTTGACGCAAACTTCGTGAGGAACAGCGCCTCTTCCACTGCGGTGTTCCCACCGCCAATCACGACAACTTCCTGCCCGCGATAAAAGAACCCGTCACAGGTGGCACAGGCCGAAACCCCAAAGCCCTTGAACGCCTCTTCCGACGGCAATCCAAGCCATTTGGCTTGCGCGCCGGTGGCCAGAATGATCGCATCCGCTGTGTATGTCGTGCCGGTGTCGCCATGGGCAGTAAACGGACGCTTGGACAAATCCAGCGAAGCGATGTGATCGGAAATAATCTCTGTGCCGACGGCACGGGCATGCGCTTCCATACGCACCATCAGATCGGGGCCCTGCACTTCTACGTCTCCGGGCCAGTTTTCAACTTCCGTGGTGATGGTCAGCTGGCCGCCGGGTTGAATACCTTGCACCAAAACGGGTTCCAGCATTGCGCGGCTTGCGTAAACGGCAGCGGTATATCCCGCAGGCCCCGACCCAATAATCAGAACGCGACTGTGCTTTTCTTCGGCCATGATGATCCCCAATTCGATGCAGCCCTTCGCATATAGACTCGCCCGCCCACGACGAAAAGGGGTGGAACGCACGCAGGCCTGCGCATTTCTGTGATGCTAATATTGTTGCGTGATCGTGAAATATTATTGCGCACGCACCCGCTCGCGCATACTGTTTTGAAAAATTAGGGAGGGAACATGCCCGGAAACAAGCTTGACCCCATCGACCGGAAAATTCTGGCTGAGCTTCAGGCAGATGGTCGCATGACCAATGTGGAGCTCGCTTCGCGTGTGGGTATTTCTGCGCCGCCCTGTCTCCGCAGAGTGCGCACGCTGGAAGAGCAAGGCTATATCCGGGGCTATCACGCCGCCGTCGATGCGCGCGAACTGGGGTTCGAAGTGCAGGTGTTCGCCATGGTCGGACTACAAAGTCAGGCCGAATCCGATCTCGTGGCGTTCGAAGAACGGTGTCGGCAATGGCCGCTCGTGCGCGAATGCCACATGCTCAACGGCGAGGTTGACTTCATCTTGAAGTGTGTCGCGCCCGATTTGTCGACCTTCCAGCGGTTCCTGACAGAGAGCCTGACAGCCGCGCCAAATGTCGCCAGCGTCAAAACCTCGCTCGTTATTCGAGACGCCAAGGACGAGCCCGGCGTGCCGTTCGAAGTCTTGGAAGATCGCTTGAATCGAGACGCCTGAAACGGCGTGGTCTCAGGCGATGGACGCCAGTTCGTCCGCGTTGATCCGTGGTGCTGCAAGCCGACCAAAATCGCGGATCGAGCGCAGATACGGGAAAAACGTCAGGAAATGTCGCATCATTTCTTCTGACAGGGACAAAGCAACATCTGGACCGGGGTGATAGGTCTCGACCTCCATTCCGGCGGCCAGAATGCGTTCGTGGTTTTCGCACGCAAGATGATAGACGCGGGTCGGTGCAACGGGGTGGACTTCTACGACCGACATGCCATCCGATGCGGCGGCCAACGGCACAAGTGCGGCCTCGGTTCCAAGCGCGGCACGCACCTTTGGATCGCGGTCAAAACGACGGGCATGCGGCCCAAAGGTCTGATCCTGAACCGGGCGCCCAAGCCCGAAACTGTCTGGCATCACACGATAAAGCCGATCCGGGATTTCCGACATGGATGGCGCGCCCGGCACCAACATGATCGACCCTTTCCACATCAATGTCGCCGTGTCGCCGTTTGAACACTCAAGCTCCATCCCCGGCACCAAATCTTCCACCGCAACCGGGCCTTCGCTCGTGTGAACCAGAATGCCATGGGTGAATGC
>CALLWO010000170.1 GCA_938016355.1 uncultured Boseongicola sp.
GTTGGACATGTCTTAGGCAACGCAGCTTTTGGATGCAATTATGAGTGCGCTAACGCGGGCTAATTCTTTTCAAGCGCGGCCACGCCGGGCAGAGTTTTCCCTTCCATCCATTCAAGGAAAGCACCGCCCGCTGAAGAGACATAGGTGAAGTCTTGCGCGACGCCCGCCTGGTTCAAGGCGGCGACAGTATCCCCGCCACCGGCCACAGAAACGAAGTTGCCGCTCTTTGTGAGTTGGGCGGCGTGTTTCGCCGCGGCGTTGGTTGCGGCGTCGAAGGGCGCTATTTCGAAGGCGCCGAGCGGGCCATTCCAGATCAGGGTTTCGGCCGCGGCAAATGTGGCCCCGATTTTTGCGACAGCTTTGGGTCCAGCATCGAGGATCATCCGGTCGGTCGGGCACGCATCCGCGGCAACGGTTATGTTGTCGGCTCCCTCTGAAAACTCTGTGGCGCATACGATATCTGCGGGAAGCAATATTTCGCAGGCGGCTTCTTCTGCCTTTGCCATGATGTCGCTCGCGGTTGCGGTCATATCGTGTTCGGCGAGCGACGTGCCTATCTCATGACCTTGGGCGGCCAGAAACGTATTTGCCATACCGCCACCGATAACCAGAATGTCGACTTTGCGAACGAGATTGCCGAGCAGTTCCAGTTTGGTCGACACTTTTGCCCCGCCAACAACTGCAACCACGGGGCGTTTTGGTTGACCAAGCGCGGCTTCGAGAGCGGACAATTCCGCCTGCATCAGCCGTCCTGCGCACGCAGGGAGCAAATGCGCGACGCCTTCGGTAGACGCATGAGCGCGATGCGCAGCAGAGAAAGCATCGTTGCAATAGATGTCTCCTAGAGAAGCCAGAAACCCTGCCATGCGAGGATCATTGTCTTCTTCCATCGACGAAAACCGCGTGTTCTCGATCAAAATGACCGCATCGGACGGAAGGGCATCGATGCTTGCACGGTCGGGCCTTTCGATGAAGTGAACCTCCTTTCCCAATGCTTCTTGCAGGGCCGGAACGACAATGCGCAGGCTCATTTCCGGGTTTGGCTGCCCTTTTGGACGACCGAAATGCGCCAACATCACTGGCTTGCCACCACCTGTGATGATGTCGCTGAGCGTCGGGATGATCCGTTCAATACGCGTGGCATCTGTCACCTGTCCGTTCTCGGTGGGAACGTTCAGGTCGACCCGCGTCAAAACGACCTTTCCTGCAAGGTCCATGTCATCAAGTGTCTTCCAGGCCATTTTGATCTCCGAATTAAATGTTGCCCCCTGAGTAGCGTTCCGAGGCGTCTGGTCAACAGGCGGTTCTTTGCCTTTCGGCTTTTCCTTGCTCGGCAGGCGCACTAGGGTCGCGCCCGAACCGAGACAAAGGAGTGCCTGATGGCCGATTACAAAGACCCCGAGAACACGATCCTGCTGGAATTGAAAGACGGCACCGTCGTCATCGAACTTTTGCCGGACGTTGCCCCCCAGCATTGTGAGCGGATGAAGGATCTGGCGCGCGCCGGTGAATACGACAATGTCGTGTTTCATCGTGTGATTGACGGCTTCATGGCCCAGACAGGCGACGTGGAGCACGGGGATTTTGAGGATAACTTCAACCTGCGCCGTGCGGGCACTGGCGGCTCGGATCGCCCCGATGTTCCTGCAGAGTTCAGCAAATTGCCGCATGATCGCGGCACGATTGGCGCCGCACGTTCGCAAAACCCGAACTCGGCAAACAGCCAGTTTTTCATCAACTTTTCGGACAACGCGTTTTTGAACGGTCAGTATACGGTCTATGGCCGCGTCATCGAAGGCATGGAACACGTCGATGCTATTCAACGGGGTGAGCCGCCGATGAACCCGGATCGAATGATGAGCGTCAAGGTGGCGGCAGATGCGTAAGGTTCTTGCCATTGCGCTCGCGCTCGTTGCGAGCCCCGTGTTGGCCCAAGATGGGCCGGGTCCAAACCTGGTGATTGAAGTGGCAGGCGAATCCAGCGGTCAGATTGTGATTGATCTGCTTCCGGACGTTGCGCCGCAACATGTCGCGCAGATTGTCGCTTTGGCGCAAGAGGGTGCCTATGACAACGTCGTCTTCCACCGTGTAATCGATGGATTCATGGCGCAGACCGGCGATGTCGAATTCGGCAAAGTCGGTGGCGATATGCGGATGGCGGGTCGCGGTGGATCAGAGCGTAGCGATATTCCGGCTGAATTCAGCGATGTTCCGTTTGATCGCGGTGTCGTTGGCATGGCGCGATCGCAAAGTCCGAATTCTGCGAACAGCCAGTTTTTCATCATGTTTGATGCCGGGCATTTTTTGAACGGTCAGTACACGGTCTTTGGCCGCGTCATCGAAGGGATGGAAGTCGTTGACGCGATCAAGCGCGGTACCGGCGCGAATGGTGCGGTGATTGGTGCGCCAGACATCATGCAAAGCGTTTCCGTCGTCGAGTGACGTCGCAAACCAGTGGATCGGGCAGAGGGCGGCCCGATCACAACTCCATCTCATGAAATGCCTTGTGATCAACCTCGTGTGAGCGGGGGTATCGGTCGTGCGTGCGCTCTGCCACACTCCGGAAATTAGTTTCGGAGGAGATGAGGTATGCGATTTGCAAAACTTGCGGCAGCGGCTGTTGCGCTTGGGATGACGGTTTCAGCGGCGAACGCGGACCCATCATTTTGGAAACACGAATGGCCCGATACAGATTTTGCTGTGACAAATATCGAAAACTGGGTCGAGATAATGTCAGGGGGTCCACCCAAAGATGGTATTCCGGCGCTCGACGAAGTGAGCTTCATAGCGGTTGATGATGAGACGCGTTTGGCGGACCCGGAACCGGTGATTACTGTTGAAATCGAGGGATCAGAACCGCGCGCCTATCCCATTCGCTATTTGACGTGGCACGAGATCGTAAATGATACGATTGGCGACGTCCCGGTTGCGGTCACATTCTGCCCGCTTTGCAATTCGGGCATAACGTTTGATCGGCGTGTAGATGGGAAAACGTTGAGTTTTGGCGTATCCGGGAAACTCAGAAATTCCGATATGGTCATGTATGACCGGCAAACCGAAAGCTGGTGGCAACAGGCGATCGGGACCGGAATCGTGGGTCATTTCACGAATACGGAGTTGACGCAGTTACCCACGTGGATGGAGAGCTGGCGCGAATTTAAAGAGCGTAATCCAGACGGGTTGGTGATGGATACGCCGCCTTGGCCGCGCCAATACGGTCGCAATCCTTATGTCGGCTATGATAGTTCCAAGAAGCCGTTTCTATATAATGGCGAGATGCCCCCCCATGGCATTCCCGCGCTGATGCGGGTGGTGCGAGTCGGGGATCGCGCATGGACATTTGAGCGTTTGCGCAACGAAGCGACGATCAACGAAGAGGGTATTTCGCTGAGTTGGACCAGTGGGCAGGCCTCGGCACTTGATCAGTACACTGTTGCGGAAGGCAAAGACGTGGGGACGGTTCGGGTGCGCGACGCGTCGGGCAACGATCTGCCGCACGACGTTATGTTTGCTTTCGCCTTTCAGGCGTTTTTCCCGGACGGGTCTTGGATGTTGGCTGACGGTTAAGAAGGTTCGGGGCGCGCTTAAACGCGTCCCGATTTTCTATTCCGCCAAGGTCACCAAAGCGTGCCGCTTCTTCCCAGCCGACAATTTGATCGGAGATGACAGGTCGGCGAGCGTGACCATAAGCCCGGCCTCGGTCAGCGGTGCATCATCCATACGCGCGCCATTTTCAGCAATCAGTCGCTTCGCTTCTTTCCCGGACTTCGCCAGGCCCGATTTCACGATGAGCTGTACGATGGAAATGCCGTCCCCAATATCACCTGCTGCCAGTGCGAGGGTGGGAAGGTCGCCGCCGACGCCGCCTTTTTCAAACACTTCACGCGCGGTTGCCTCAGCAGCCGCAGCCGCATCGGGGCCGTGAAGCAAAGAGGTAACCTCATTGGCCAGTTTGATTTTGGCCGCGTTGATTTCGGAACCTTCAAGCGCGCCAAGCCGGTCGCATTCGTCGACGGGCAGCTCGGTGTAGAGCTTCAGGAAGCGACCGACATCCGCGTCCGTTGTGTTCCGCCAGAATTGCCAGAATTCATAAGGGCTTAGCATGTCCGCCGACAGCCAGATTGCGCCGCCTTGAGACTTGCCCATTTTCCGGCCATCAGATGTTGTCAGCAAGGGGGTTGTCAGGCCAAAAATCTCGCTTTCAAGGACGCGCCGCGTCAGGTCGATCCCGTTGACAATGTTTCCCCATTGATCTGAGCCGCCCATCTGCAACAGGCAGCCATAACGGCGGTTCAATTCGAGAAAATCGTAGGCTTGAAGGATCATATAGTTGAATTCGAGAAAGCTGAGCGATTGCTCGCGGTCCAGTCGGGATTTCACGGATTCAAACGAAAGCATCCGGTTCACGCTGAAATGCCGTCCGATATCACGCAGGAAATCGAGGTAGTTCAGATGGTCCAGCCATTCTGCGTTGTTCAGCATTAACGCACCCGTTGCGCTGTCGCCATAGTCGAGGTAGCGCTCAAAAACGACCTGCATACCGGCAATGTTTGTGTCGATTTCATCGGGCGTCAGCAATGGACGTTCGTCTGCTCGAAAGGAAGGATCACCGACTTTCGTGGTGCCTCCGCCCATCAGCGTGATCGGTTTCCCGCCATATTTCTGAAACCACCGCAAGAGCATGATGTTCAGCAGGTGCCCGACGTGCAACGATTTGGCCGTCGCGTCATAGCCGATATAGGCTGGCACAACGCCTGCTATCAAAGCGTCATCCAGGCTTTGCAAATCGGTGCAATCAGCAAGGAAACCGCGTTCAATGATCGTTGACAAAAAGTCGGATTTTGGGTGGTAGGTCATGATCCATCGTCTATGCTTTGTGCCGGGTCCATCCCGACGACGTAGCCTTCTATACTTGGGCCAATAGGCAAGGGAAAGCCATGACGAAATCAAAGCCAATCTGGAGCCTTGGGGCGATGTCTGGCACGTCGCTGGATGGTGTCGATGCGGCGATGATTTTGACGGACGGTCACGAGGTCTTCGAGTTTGGAGAGACTGCGTATCGCAGCTATTCAAAGGAGGAACGCTCGGTTTTGCGCGCAGCGCTTGGGAAGTGGGCGGGGCCCGAAACGGTCGCGGCAGCCGAGATTGTTGAAACCGCGCACGCAGAGTTGTTGAGCAAGTTTGATAAAGCCGAGCTGGTTGGGTTTCATGGGCAAACGACTTCGCATCGACCCAAAGAGCAAGCGACCTGTCAGCTCGGTGATGGGGCCGTGTTGGCCGAAGTGCTTGGTCGAAATGTCGTATGGGATTTTCGGACCACCGATATGGAGTTGGGCGGGCAGGGCGCGCCGCTTGCCCCGTTCTATCATTTTGCTTTGGCGAAGTATTTGGGATGCGTAGAGCCTGTCGTGTTTCTAAACATTGGCGGCGTTGCCAACCTGACGTGGGTCGATCCCTCAAAGAGCAGGGCTGATGCGCCGGGTGCATGTCTTGCGTTCGATACAGGGCCGGGGAACGCGAAAATTGATGATCTGGTTCAGCAAAGGCTTGGGGTGCAAATGGATCTCAACGGTGCGCTTGCGGCCATCGGCAACGTCGATGAGAAAATTCTTGAGCGACTTTTAAAATCTGATCCTTACTTCACGAAGATGCCTCCTAAATCGTTGGACCGTGATGATTTTGCGCATTGGTCCGACGAAGTGGCGGGCCTCGACGATGCGGACGCTGTTGCGACTTTGGTGGCGGGAACGGTCGGCGCAATTGCACGAGGTGTGAAGGATTGCCCGCGCGAGCCCGCGCGAGTGTTGGTCTGCGGCGGTGGCAGAAAGAACCCAAGTCTCATGGATATGTTGGCGGCAGTTCTCGATTGCGCGGTGGTCCCGGTCGAAGACGAAGGGCTTGATGGGGACATGTTAGAGGCTCAGGCGTTCGCCTATTTGGCCGTGCGGGTTCTCAATGGCTTGCCGACATCTGCACCGGGAACGACCGGCGTTGCAGCTCCTGTCGGCGGGGGCAGGATCAGCCGGCCCGGGGACTTAACTGCGATCAAACTTGGTTAATTTGTGTTGCTTGGGATTTCAAAGTTGGCGTCTGCAAGCGTGAAACCCTCGAACTGAAATCCAGGGCAAACTGTGCAACTGACCAGCGTCCAATCCCCGGTTGTAGCAGCGGATTGCCACCAATATTCCGGAACGATGACTTGGGGTCTTTCGCTTTTTGAAAGATCAGGCCCAAGGGTAACCTTGGTTGCCGGACCATCGTCAGATTCCGATAACCGCAATTCAATTGGTGCACCTGCGTGATAGAGCCAGATCTCTGTTGCATCGACTTTGTGCCAATGGCTTTTTTCGTTCGCTTTCAGCAGGAAATAGATCGCGGTGCCGGTTGGGCGGCCTTTGTTTTCAGCGACCCACGTTTGGCGGTAATACCCGCCTTCGGGGTGCGGGATGAGGTCCAATGTCGAAATAATCTCGTCGGCGTTCATTTGTTTCGCTTTTGCATTTCGAGAATGGCTTCTTGCCGCGAACTCACGCCGAGTTTAGCGAAGATATGTGTTGCATGATTCCGTACGGTTTTTTCGCTGACGTCGAGAAGCCGCGCGATTTCTTTGTTGCTCTTAGCTTCGCAAATGGCCTCGAGGATCGTATTCTCGCGTGACGTCAGATCATCCAAAGTCTTCTTCGGAAGGTTGTTGGTGAACTCAAGCACGGCGCGGCAAAAGGCACCCCACGCAGATTCATCGACCTGCAGAATGTGGTTGCGGCTGTTGAGAATGCTGAGTTGGGCGTCTTTGATGCGTTGCGCCATAAAACGCCCCTCGGAAACCGGGACGACCTCGTCACCTTCTGCATGCATGATGAGAGTGGGGGTCACGACGGATTTCAGAATATGTGAAGCGTCCAGATCGGCGCGGGCTTTGAGGAGTTGTGCGCCAACCTCAGGCGTCGTCGTCCGTTGGCATAATTCGTTGAACCATTCGACTTTTTGCGGCGACCCATCCGGCAGGAACCGGCGGGTAAACACCTCTCGGAATGCCGTATTTGGGTCGTCAAAACCAATGCTAAAAATCTTGATGATGGCGTCGTAAAATTCGGAGGCGACGGGATCATCACGATGATAGACACCGCGCGAATAGCCCCCCAAAAGCACGATCTGCGATACGTCTTCAGGGTACTGGGCGGCATAAGATAGCGCAGCGAAAGTGCCTTGCGACATCGCGAAAATCACAAACGGCTTTGGCAGGTTTGCGGCTTGGACCACGCGTCTGAGATCATCTGTCCAGGCTTCGATGTCCAATCGGCCGGGATCGCGATCAGACATGCCACAACCGCGCTCGTCATATCGGACATAGTCGAAATTCGATTCCAGAAACGAGACGTAGTTTGACCATACCGGGCTTTCGTCATCGTATTCCAGATGCGTAAGCCACGCGCCCGCCTTGACCAATGGAGGTCCAGCCCCGGAACGCGTCCAGGCGATTGATCGGCCATCCAGAGTTTCAACATATCGTACTGGGCGCATTTCAGGGTCTTTCGGGACATCTGTCCCATCAGAAATTTCCGGTTTCGGGCGGAACCGGGACATATGCCCGATATCGCGCCCGCGTCGAATTCTTCATCTTCAATGACATCGCAATATGCAACAAATCAAGAAGAACGAGGCCAGCCATGACACGGATCGCATACAAAATTCTCGGAATTCAGCCGCGCACATCAGGGGCGACAGCGCACTCCGGAAAAAGAATTTCGTTGCAAGAGACCACTGCGGAAACGCGCCGGCGCGCTGAAATCAGAGCATTGAACCGGACACGCTCCTGGCTCTAATTTTCCGGCCCGCAAGTCCGGAAAAGAGGTGGGGCCTAGTTCTAACCCATTCAAACCAGGCCCCACCGAATTCATTACCGCAGGATGGAACGTCCTGCGTAGACAGCCGTTTCATCAAGCATTTCTTCGATGCGGATCAGTTGGTTGTACTTTGCCAACCGATCAGAACGCGCGAGTGACCCGGTTTTGATTTGTCCGCAATTTGTGGCAACGGCCAGGTCTGCGATCGTCGCATCTTCGGTTTCTCCTGAACGATGCGACATCACAGCCGTCATGCGCGCGCGATGGGCCATATCAACGGCCATCAATGTTTCGGAAAGCGTTCCGATTTGATTGACCTTCACGAGCAACGAATTCGCGGCCTTCTCTTCGATCCCGCGGGACAGGCGCTCAGGGTTAGTCACAAAGAGATCATCGCCGACCAACTGAACTTTATCGCCAAGCTCTTTGGTGAGCGCGACCCAACCATCCCAATCGTCCTCGTCCATACCGTCTTCAATCGAAAGAATGGGATAATCGTTCACCAGCGATGCGAGATAAGCGACGTTTTCGTCCGAGCTGAGCGATTTGCCTTCGCCCGACAATTCGTATTTCCCGTCTTTAAAATATTCAGTCGCTGCACAATCGAGCGCGAGCATGATGTCATCGCCTGGAGTGTATCCCGCTTTTTCAACGGCCTTCAGGATGAAATCCAGAGCGTCGCGTGTCGAAGATAGGTTTGGCGCGAATCCACCTTCGTCTCCGATGCCGGTGGAGAGACCCGCAGCGGACAGTTCCTTTTTCAGAGTGTGGAAGATTTCGGAGCCCATGCGTACAGCATCGCGAATGTTGTTCGCGCTGACCGGCATGATCATGAATTCCTGAATGTCGATTGGATTGTCTGCGTGTTCGCCGCCGTTGATGATGTTCATCATTGGTACGGGAAGCACGCGGGCCGACGTGCCGCCAACGTAGCGATAGAGCGGTTGAGAAGTGAAATCGGCGGCGGCTTTAGCGGCTGCAAGCGAAACACCCAAGATCGCGTTCGCGCCCAAGCGACCCTTATTGTCGGTGCCGTCGAGTTCTATCATGGCACCGTCGATGGCTTGTTGTTCAGTGGAATCGAACCCCACCAAAGCTTCTGCGATCTCGCCGTTTACGGCTGCAACTGCCTCCAAAACACCTTTGCCCATATAGCGCGATTTATCTCCGTCGCGCATTTCGACGGCTTCGTGTGCGCCCGTCGATGCGCCCGAGGGGACGGCTGCACGACCGAGCGTGCCGTCCTCAAGGATAACGTCGACTTCGACGGTGGGATTGCCACGGCTGTCGAGAATTTCGCGTGCGTGGATGTCAATTATCGTACTCATAGGAGCCTCCAGATCAGGAATTCATGGCGCTGTTTCGCGCTCTATAGCAGCGCAATCCAATTAGGCAAACGCGGCAAATGTGATCGCTAACATTTAGGCGGCAGATCTTTGCTGCTGTTCCCGCCAGAAAGCGTATATTCCCGAACCAATGATTAGCGTCGTGCCAGCCCAAGTCATGAGGTCGGGGCGTTCACCGAGAAACGCAATTGCGATGATCAGTGCGAATACCATGCGAGTATAACGGAAAGGGGCGATTGCCGAAACTTCCCCCAATCTAAGGGCCGCCGTGATCAGAAAGAACGCGGATGTAAATGCAACCGTGACGCCAGCGAGCCAAATCCATTCGATGGGACCAACAGGCGCCCAGGCGTTTCCATTGGCCATGATCAAGAGACCCAGCAAACTCAAAAGCGCAACGGCCCAGGCAGAGACAAATGACGTTGAAATTTTCGGTGGGAGAAGTCTTGTTCCGATGTCGCGCGCCACAAGCCCCGTAATGCCCATAAGCGTCCACAAAACGTTTGGGTCAAAGGCATCGGCTCCGGGACGGATGATCATTAAGACGCCAACGAAACCCAATGCCACCGCAAGCCATCGGCGGGGGCCGACTTTTTCACCAAGAAATAGCACAGCTGCAAAAGTGAGAGCCAAAGGTTGGGCCTGCAGCATAGCCGAAGCGGTTGCCAAGGGCACAAGCGTCAATGCCATGACATAGCCAACTGAGCCGAACACTTCGCCCGCGGTGCGTAGAAGAACTGCCTTGTTTAGAATGTCCCGCGACCAAAATCGTTCGTTTGACCGTCTCAAAACGGTGAGGAAAAAGAGCAGGCTCAAGAGACAAGTGATCGCCAGTATCTGGCCGGTTGGGAGCGTTCTGGAGGCAAGATTGATGAACGCATCGCTTATTGCAAAAGCCGCCATAGCGGCCGTCATGAGTAGGATTGCGCGTGTGTTTGCCAACAAGGTCACCGATGCGTTTCAGACGCCACGTATCAGCTTGCAGAGATGATTGAAATCGTCGCTTTTGCGCGTGGACCTGCAATCGGTTGAGTGCTATCCCTAGTAGCATGCATGCCGCCGACCCCAAAATAAGCCCCGCATCGCCGATCATTCGCCAATTGGACGAGTCGGCGGTTAATAGGATTGCCGCTGGCGAGGTTGTTGAACGGCCTGCGTCCGCCGTGAAGGAGCTTGTTGAAAACGCAATAGATGCCGGCGCGACGAGGATTGACATTGAGGTCGCTGAAGGTGGCAAGCGGCTTATCCGTGTGGAAGACGACGGTTGCGGAATGGGCCCGGATCAATTGCCGCTCGCATTGCAAAGGCATGCAACGTCAAAAATCGACGGCAGCGATCTTTTGGATATTCATACGTTCGGGTTTCGCGGCGAGGCGTTGCCCTCGCTTGGATCGGTTGCGCGGTTGCAGATCACGTCCAAAACGCGGGACGGTGATGCGCACCAGATCAAGGTCGAGGCGGGGGTGGTTGGATCGGTCAGGCCAGTGGCGGGGCGCAATGGAACAGTCGTCGAATTACGAGATCTGTTTTTTGCGACACCTGCACGTTTGAAGTTTTTGCGGACAGACCGGGCCGAGATGCAGGCGATCACGGATGTCGTCCGTCGGCTGGCAATGGCAGAGCCTTATGTTCGTTTCACGCTGACAGACAAAACTGAAAAGCTTCGGAAAATCGTCGAGTACGAACCTTCGACGGGCACCCCGGTTGAGTCACTCCAGAACCGGTTACGTCAGATTTTGGGGCGCGATTTTTCGGAGAACGCGCTCGCGATTGATGCGGAACGGGAAGGATTGCATCTGACCGGATTTGCAGCACTGCCTACTTATTCGCGCGGTTCGGCTGTTCAGCAGTACCTTTTCGTCAACGGACGGCCTGTTCGGGATAAGTTGCTGATAGGCGCTCTTCGTGCGGCTTACATGGATTTCTTAAGCCGTGACCGGCATCCGGCGGCGGTCTTGTTTATCGATTGTGACCCGCATCTTGTTGATGTGAATGTGCATCCCGCAAAATCGGAAGTGCGGTTTCGCGAGCCTGGAATCGCGCGCGGTTTGATCGTTTCAGGTTTGCGCCATGCGCTCGCGGAGGCGGGGCATCGCGCGTCCACAACTGTTGGACGTGAGACTTTGGGTGCATTTTCCGCCCCACAATCAGAGCCACGCGTTTATCAGATGGAGCGAGCGCCTTTTGGGCCTCGCCCGGCGCCAACTCAAGGTGGCTTTGCGGAGGCAAACGCAGAATTCGCATCAATGACAGCACGTGTGGAACAGGTGGAGATGCCTGCTGCTGCCGATTTGCCGCTTGGAGCCGCGCGCGGACAAGTGCATGAGAATTACATTATTGCGCAGACCAAGGACGGCATGGTCATTGTGGACCAACACGCGGCGCATGAGCGTTTGGTCTATGAAAAGCTAAAGCGTCAATACGCCGAAAACGTGATCAAAACACAAGCGCTGCTGGTTCCTCAAATCATTGAGCTTGGCAGCGACGCCTCAAGGGTATTGGAGATTACAGCTGAGCTGGGAAACATCGGTCTCGTCATCGAGCCTTTTGGAAATGGCGCTGTCGCAGTTCGCGAAACACCAGCCCTGCTTGGGCAGATCGATTGCGATGCGCTTTTGCGGGATATCCTTGACGAGCTTGACGATCTTGGCTCGTCAACACGCCTTCAAAGTAAGCTGGATGCAATTTTGAGCCGCATCGCATGTCATGGCTCGATCAGGTCAGGCCGCCAGATGCGCGGCGAAGAAATGAACGCGCTTTTGCGAGAGATGGAAGCGACCCCGCATTCGGGGCAATGCAATCATGGTCGCCCAACATATGTTGAATTGAAGCTCGCAGATATTGAAAAACTCTTCGGCAGACGATGATTAGCATTGGAAATACCCAGTTCGATCTGAATGATCCGGCAACGCTGCTTGTGCTTGTCGGTGCGCTTTTTCTGGTTCTGATTGTAATTCTTTTGGTCGTTGTGACACGCCGAACCGGGCGCGCGGCTGAAATGATCATGCCTCTCAGCCGCGACGTTTTAGGCTTGAGCGATCGCGTTCAAAGCCTCTCGGACGGCCAGCACCAATTGGCTGGGGGGCTAACGCACGTCAGCGAGGCGCAAGCTGCAAGCCAGGCCAATATGCTCAAGCTGATGGAGCAGCGCCTTGCCGAAGTGTCGTCGCGAATGACGGAAAACTTGCAAGGGTCTTCGACGAAAACGGCGCGTTCGCTTGGAGAATTGCAACAAAGATTAGCAACCATCGACAAGGCGCAAGAAAACATCGAAAAGCTCTCGGGCGATGTGTTGTCGTTGCAGGACATTCTGTCAAACAAACAGACGCGCGGCGCATTCGGCGAAATTCAATTGAATGATATCGTGTCAAAGGCCTTGCCAAGAGACAGCTACAATCTTCAGGCAACCCTATCCAACGGCAAGCGTGCGGATTGCCTGATCAGCCTTCCAAATCCGCCAGGACCCATTGTCATTGACTCGAAGTTTCCGTTGGAAGCCTATGAAATGCTTCGAAACTCGAAGACCGAACAGGATGTGCGAGAAGCGTCCCGAGCGATGAAAATCGCTGTTCGCGCGCATATCAAAGCGATTTCAGAACGATATATTATCGAAGGCGAAACCGCCGATGGAGCTCTGATGTTCCTGCCATCCGAGGCGGTATACGCGGAACTTCATGCAAACTTCCCGGAGCTTGTCCGTGAAGGCTTTTCAGCGCGGGTTTGGATCGTTTCACCGACGACGTGTATGGCAACCCTCAATACGATGCGCGCGATTTTGAAAGACGCACGCATGCGGGAACAGGCCGGTGCGATCCGAAAAGCGCTGCGGATGTTGCATCGCGATGTCGAGTTGGTCGTCGAGCGGGTCCAAAAGCTGGACACGCATTTCAATCAAGCACGTTCCGACCTTGATGGGATTGGGACTGCGGCGGAGCGCGCAGGGAAACGCGCGGCGAAACTAGATAATTTTGACTTTGAAGAACTCGCGAACGAGCAAACTGCGGACGTTGTTCGGCTTCAGCCGAAGGAATAGGGCGCGTTTGACTATCAGCGAAAATTGGCCGATCTGGCGCTTGCCTTAATTCGGACGAATTTATCCCAACTTTTCGAAATATCCGATCATTAACCGAAATTCGGTAGAGGATCCGAAGGGGCAAATATGGCCGGCCGGCTAACAATTATTGGTGCTTCGTTGGCACTATTAAGTGGGTGCGGAGGCACATTGACGGGGTCAAGCCGTGCGGCTGATCCGATGTATTTTATTGGCGCACTAACATCTGATGAATCTGGGAACGGCCTTGAATTTGCCGGTGATGAATCACTGGTTGCCGACGCGGAGAATGTTGAGCTTCAGGTAAAATTGGCGCGATTTGTCCGCGATACGGCCAGCAATGAGATACAGCTGATTGTCTCCGACGAGTCAGTCACGGTTCCAGATACTTTTACCACTTTCGTGGACCGCGATATCTCAATCACGATTGAAGGGGACACCCTGACTTTTGTGGATGGACGCACAACGCTCGCGAGTGGTCAACCGGTTTGGAGCTATTACAACTACGGCCTTGAATATTCAGGGACGGGCGGGATTTACACCTACGGCCGTTTTGCCGAAGACTTCGAGAATCCGATCGACATGGAGGGCTTCTATGCGATCGGTTTTGAGACCGACCCTTCAGAACTTGAGGCACTTGGAGGTCGGGTGACCTATCTGGGTTCTTACTTTGGATATGGGCAAACCACCGATCTTGCTGGCAACCTTTTGAACGACGACGTTCAGAATTTTGGAGCTGTTGTTCTTGAGGCGAATTTTGGTGCTGGGCATGTGAACGGTCGGCTTGATGGTCGACTTGATCCAACTGGTGAAGACTACGAATACGAGCTCGTGTTTTTACGCGCGCCGATTGTCGGAAACGGATTTGTCGGTGCCGCTGATATGGCCTGCCCCTCTGGTTCAACCTGCCAATCGGGGTCGTTTGTCGGGGGGGCATTCTTCGGCCCTGATGGTGCCGAGGTCAGCGGTGTGATCGGGTTTGACGAACTGATTGAGGGCCTAGGTGACGATGGGCAGCGGCGGTTTATTGGGACAGCAGGGTTCTCATCTGCTCAGGATGTTGACTAGTCTTCATTTGGCTCGTTCGAGTTTGGTTCGTTTCGCGTCCATTGAGCACGTATAACCGCCCACCTTAGAGAAAAAGTGTCTTTGCGCTCTTGTAGCTGGCGAAGGGTGAGACGCCTTCTGCGGACAACCATTCGAGCAACGCGAAAATCCAGACGACGTTTTCGTTCGTGATAACCTTCTGGCAGACGATTGCGAATAATGCGCCAGAGCCAACCAAGTTGAAAAAAAGCAATCGCTTTGAAAGCCATTTTTCGAATTGTCAGCCACGTCATTTGCAGTGTTGAGCTAAACGCGGCCACAAGCCAGAACGGGAGTTTGACCGAGAATAGGATCAACCAAAGTCCAAGCGAGGTTACCGATAGGCCGAGCGTGGCAAACAACACTATGAGTGCCGCGACGATTTTGACGTGCCATTCAAGCCCGCGATACCATGCGATCAGACTCATGTAGTTCTGTCGAATTGCATTTCGATACCGCGAAAGAAATGCCTCAAACTTTCGCAAAAGTGCGTTGCCGACCAGCAATGGAAGCGCTGTCGTCATCGCCCATTTTTTTATAAGCTCAATTCGAAAAAACAGTGCGGTTTCATGCTTGAGCCAAGCGAGGACCGAGGGCAGCTCTACAGAGACCAACTTCTTCGCCACGATCTTCAGCTGAACCAGTAAGAGCCCCAACGCAACCAAGACGTCTTGGCCGAAAAACATTGTCAATCCAACCGATATTGATCCGACAACGAACAAAATGGCGAGCGCGCGAAGAAACATGCCTTACAGAATGCGCAATTCGATTGTCGCCCGCCAGTGATTGGAACCCAAGTCAACTGGTGCTGTCGCGTCTGTGTGCGGGACGCGACACTTCATTCATCAGGAAAGCGCTGCTTGCAGGTTCTCGTCGATTTTCTCAAGGAAGCCAGTCGTCGTGAGCCAGCGTTGATCTGGACCGACCAAAAGTGCGAGGTCCTTGGTCATATCTCCGGCCTCGACCGTGTCGATAATGACCTTTTCGAGCGTCGTCGCAAATTCCATCAAGCTTTCATTTCCGTCGAGTTTTGCGCGGTGCTTAAGGCCGCCGGTCCAGGCGTAAATAGACGCGATGGAATTCGTGGATGTTTGCTCACCCTTTTGGTGTTGGCGATAATGCCGGGTGACTGTTCCATGGGCGGCTTCGGCCTCAACAATTTTCCCGTCCGGAGTCATCAGCTGGCTGGTCATGAGACCCAATGACCCAAAGCCCTGCGCAACGGTGTCTGACTGGACATCGCCGTCATAGTTTTTGCAAGCCCACACGTAACCACCGGACCATTTCAGACTTGATGCGACCATGTCGTCGATAAGCCGGTGTTCGTACCAGATGTCTTTTTCTTTAAACGCGTCTTCAAACTCGGCTTCAAAGACTTCCTGGAAGATGTCTTTGAAGCGTCCGTCATAGGCTTTGAGGATTGTATTTTTGGTCGACAGATAAACGGGCCAACCAAGATTTAAACCGTAGTTGAGCGACGCGCGCGCAAAATCATAGATCGACGCGTCGAGGTTATACATGCCCATCGCCACACCGGCAGCCGGCGCATCAAAAACTTCGTGTTCAATCTCTGTGCCGTCTTCTCCGACAAACTTCATGGTTAGCTTGCCGGCGCCCGGGAACTGGAAGTCGGTCGCGCGATATTGATCGCCAAACGCATGGCGTCCGACCACAATCGGCTGTGTCCATCCGGGCACAAGCCGTGGGACGTTCTGGCAGATGATCGGCTGACGGAAGATGACGCCGCCCAAGATGTTTCGGATTGTTCCATTGGGCGAGCGATACATGCGCTTCAAGCCAAATTCTTCAACCCGCGCTTCGTCTGGCGTGATGGTCGCGCACTTCACCGCGACGCCGACTTCCTTTGTTTTTTCGGCGGCGTCGACAGTGATCTGGTCGTCGGTACGGTCGCGTTCTTCGATCCCCAGATCATAGTAGAGTAGATCGATATCCAAGTAGGGAAGAATGAGTTTGTCTTTGATGAACTGCCACATAATGCGTGTCATTTCATCGCCATCCATTTCGACGATTGGATTCTCAACTTTGATTTTTGCCATGAAACTTAGGCTCCTGGGAACTTGCTTTGGCGATCATGTACTGGAGTGTGCATCAGAAGTACAGACGGTATACGATTGTATACAGAAAAAATCGGCGCGGGTTATTTCAATTCGCACTGCAACGACAAACGTGCCGCATGTTGGGTTCGACACGTTCTGTTCTATGATTGCCGACCGATGATTAACGCGTGGTTTCGGTCAAGCGACGTTCAACGTATGTCGAAACATCCCCAATCATATGCTCCATATGTGGGTCTTCAAAGAAGTGCCCGGCGCCTTCGATCTCTGTATGAGTGATCGTGATGCCCTTTTGCTCATGAAGCTTTTCAACCAGCGTGTGCGTATCGCGTGGCGGAGCCACGCGGTCGGCTGTGCCGTTAATAATGAGGCCGGAAGACGGGCAGGGCGCGAGAAACGAAAAGTCGTACATGTTTGCAGGAGGAGAGACGCTGATAAAGCCCGTGATCTCAGGGCGGCGCATCAGCAACTGCATTCCGATCCACGCACCGAACGAGAAACCGGCGACCCAGCAATGTTTGGCATTCTGGTTCATTGATTGGAGGTAATCTAGCGCTGAAGCTGCGTCGCTCAGCTCGCCAACGCCTTGATCGTATTCACCCTGACTACGGCCCACACCCCGGAAATTGAACCGAAGAACGGTGAAACCCATATTGTGAAACGCATAGTGCAGATTGTAGACGACGCGGTTGTTCATCGTTCCACCAAATTGGGGGTGGGGATGCAAAATGATCGCAATCGGTGCGTCTTTTGATTTTTGGGGGTGATACCGACCTTCCAGTCGCCCTTCGGGACCGGGAAAAATTACCTCAGGCATTGCTTGCCACATTCCTTCTTTTGCCGTTTCCGCCAAATTCTTGACGGATTTGGTCAGAGTCTTTAGAAGCATTCTAATTCGAGGGGAGTCGCCCCGAACGGACTGAGTTGACCTAAGCCGGACTGCTTGAAAGGTCAATGATTTAAGGAAGGGCACGGCGATGAAGCTTAGCACCAAAGGCCGATATGCTATGGTTGCTTTGACAGATCTTGCCACTGTTTCTGACGGACGGCTCCTATCGCTCGCCGAAATCTCCAAACGACAGGACATTTCGCTGCCATATCTCGAGCAATTGTTTGTAAAACTTCGCCGCGCTGGGCTTGTCGAATCTGTTCGTGGGCCGGGTGGCGGCTATCGTTTGGCGAAATCGCCGTCCGACATTCGCGCAAGCGAAATCTTGGGAGCTGTGGATGAGACCGTTTCTGCATTGCATACCGGAGCGGGTGCATCTGGTGGGTCTTCGGGGTCAAAGGCACAATCGTTGAACAACCGCCTTTGGGAAAGCTTGTCCGCGCATGTCTATGTTTTCCTACATCAGACGCGTTTGAGCGACATTGTCGGAAACGACCTTGCACCGTGTCCGGCTGTGCCTGCGCTGTTCACGATCGTGGACGAGCCTTGATGCCAAAGGCGAATGCAATGCGCACTTATCTAGATTGGAACGCCACCGCGCCCCTTCGTGAGTCAGCGCAAGCTGCCATGATCGAAGCATTGGCAATCGTTGGCAATCCATCCTCAGTTCATGCGGAAGGTCGTGCTGCGCGTAGTATTGTCGAGCGCGCCCGTGGTTCGGTGGCGGAGCTGGTCGGATGCAAGGCGTCAGAAGTCGTGTTCACGTCCGGTGCGACCGAAAGCGCTTCAATATTGCGGGCTCTACCGATTGCTTCCGATGTAATTGTTGATCAGACCGCCCACGATTGTCTTTGGGCGCATGCCAGATCTGCCAACGACAACACTGAGTCGATGTCCAGCACATTGGCGATGGGTCTGGCAAACTCGGAGACCGGCGTCATATCGGCACCAGAAAGAGACGATGCTGGGTGGATCTACGGCGATACACGCAGCAAGTGGCTTCTTCTCGATGTGGTCCAGGCCATTGGACGGGTCCCTTTCAGCTTTCATTGGTCGAACGCAGATTTCGCAATCATTTCCGCGCATAAGCTTGGGGGGCCAAAAGGTGCCGGAGCTTTGATCGTTCGAGAAGGTGTTGATATTGAACCAGTTTTGGCCGGTGGAGGCCAAGAGTTGGGACGCCGATCTGGCACCGAAAATGTAGCTGGTATCGCCGGATTCGGAGCGGCATGTTCAGCGACGTTGCAAGACTTGAATGCAGGAAGATGGTCCGAAGTCGAAAAACTTAGAAATATTCTAGAAAGTGCACTGGCGGCTGGCGAAAAAGAGACTATTTTTGTCGGGAAAGATTCTGAACGGCTGCCGAACACTTCTTGTTTCGTATTGCCCGGTTGGAAGGGCGAAACGCAAGTGATGCAAATGGACTTGTCTGGGTTTGCGGTTTCCAGCGGGTCAGCGTGTTCGAGCGGCAAGGTCAAAGTCCCGCGTGTTTTGCGAGCGATGGGTTTGGATGATCGAGAGGCAGAGTGCGCGCTTCGTGTGTCTTTGGGACCCTCGACGAGTGAAGATGATGTGCTGCGTTTCGCAGAAACGTGGCTTGAAAAAAGTAAAAAGGCCCGCGTACGCGCGGCGTGAAAGGAAGCACCGAAATGGCAGCTTTGGACAACTCACAAGCCAAAGAAGGCGTTGATCAAGAGACGGTCGACGCGGTCCGTTCACTTTCCGGCAAGTATAAATATGGCTGGGAAACCGAAATCGAGATGGACTACGCGCCTAAAGGGCTGTCCGAAGACATAGTGCGCTTGATCTCCGAGAAAAATGGTGAGCCGGAGTGGATGCTGAATTGGCGTTTAGAAGCGTTTGAGCGTTGGTTGCAAATGGAAGAACCCGAATGGGCGATGGTTGATTATCCGAAAATCGACTATCAGGAGCAATATTACTACGCCAAGCCAAAAAGTATGGAGACAAAGCCGAAGTCACTTGATGAAGTTGACCCTAAGCTTTTGGAAACATATGCGAAACTCGGCATTCCTTTGAAAGAACAGATGATCCTTGCCGGCGTAGAAGGGGCAGAGGACGCCCCGGCGGAAGGGCGCAAAGTTGCTGTCGACGCGGTCTTTGATTCGGTTTCAGTGGGAACAACGTTTCAGGCGGAGTTGCAAAAGGCAGGTGTAATTTTCTGCTCGATTTCAGAAGCTATCAAAGAGCATCCGGAGTTGGTCAAAAAGTATCTTGGATCGGTTGTGCCGCAGTCCGATAACTATTTTGCGACACTGAATTCAGCGGTGTTTTCGGACGGTTCATTTGTATATGTGCCGCCTGGCGTGCGCTGCCCGATGGAGCTGTCTACCTATTTTCGGATCAACGCTGAAAACACCGGCCAATTCGAGCGCACGCTCATTATCTGCGATAATGACGCTTACGTTTCGTATCTGGAAGGTTGTACCGCTCCACAACGGGATACACACCAACTTCATGCCGCGGTTGTTGAGCTTGTGGTTATGGACGATGCCGAGATTAAATACTCGACTGTCCAGAATTGGTATCCAGGCGACGAAAACGGCAAAGGTGGTATCTACAATTTCGTAACAAAGCGTGCCGATTGTCGCGGCGATCGATCTAAGGTGATGTGGACGCAGGTGGAAACCGGCTCAGCAGTCACTTGGAAATACCCGTCCTGCATTCTTCGTGGCGACAACAGCCAAGGCGAGTTTTATTCAATCGCCATTACCAACAATATGCAGCAAGCCGATACTGGCACCAAAATGGTGCATTTGGGCAAGAATACAAAGTCGCGGATCGTCTCGAAGGGTATCTCTGCCGGGAAAGCTCAGAACACCTATCGCGGCCTGGTCTCAATGCATCCTCGGGCCAAAAACAGCCGGAACTACACGCAATGCGATAGTCTTCTGATTGGGGATAAATGCGGGGCACATACGGTTCCCTATATTGAGGTGAAAAATAACTCCAGTCGCGTCGAACATGAGGCGACGACATCCAAAGTGGATGATGACCAGCTCTTTTACTGCCGCCAGCGCGGCATGGATGAAGAAGAAGCCGTTGCGCTTGTTGTAAATGGCTTCTGCAAAGAAGTGCTTCAGGCGCTCCCAATGGAGTTTGCGATGGAAGCTCAACAGCTTGTGGCGATTTCACTTGAAGGTTCTGTGGGCTGAACATGCTGCGCTCTGTACTAATGACAGCTGCGATGACCGGTCTCTTTTGCTCAGGGTTCGCGGTGTTTATCGACTGGGCAACAGATATGCTTGAGAGAAACCAAGTTGTTCTTGTTAGCTTTGCCTCTGGATTCTTTGGTAGCCTGATCGCTCAACTCGTCATGGCGAAATGGCGTGGAGGGGCAAGTTAATGCCTTGGAAGACCGGAGAAATGGTTATCACGACGACGCCGTCTGTCGAGGGCAGGGCAATTCGTGAATACAAGGGGATCGTGGTTGGGGAAGCCATATTGGGCGCGAACGTGTTTCGAGATGTTTTCGCTCAGATCACAGATATCGTGGGTGGCCGATCAGGCGCCTATGAGAAATCACTCATGGAAGCACGCGAAACTGCGCTGCGTGAACTTGAGGAGCGCGCATCGGAAGTTGGTGGAAATGCGGTTGTTGGCGTCGACCTCGACTATGAAGTCATTAACAACATGTTGATGGTTTCGGCCAGCGGAACCGCAGTGGTGCTTTCGTAATATGCAAAAAGGCATTGAAATAAATAAGAAAAACGATCGACTTGACTGGTTTGATTGGAAGTTTTTTGAGCCACTTGGATCAAATAACTGTTCCAATGGTTCTATTTTCTCCCAATCCTTGCCCTTCTTTCGTCATGAACCCCTGATTGTTTCCACTCAACGTGGATTAAGGGATGGCAGGCATGTCCGTCGGAAAAGAACAGAAAAACTCTTTCGAAGATCGCTTGAAGCGCATCAACAAGGGGGCGCCCAATACTATGGGCGAAGTGCATATTGGCCCTCGAGACGAGGAGCGATCGCGCAAGGGCAAGGCGAACAACACAGTTCGTATGAAAAGCCGGAAAAAGAAGAACGTTCGCGTCGGCGAGGGATCGAATTGGGTTTTGGTCCCGGTCGCGATCATGATTGGCGGGCTTTCGGTCTTTGCAGGCCGAGCGGCGTCGTTTCACTTCTTCGGCGACGGCGGCTTGATGCCAATCGAGATGCCCGTCGAGGCATTGGTGCCGTATCTGCCTTACGCTTATCTGATGATCGCAGGTGTACTTGCGCTGCTCTTCACCTGGACGTTTGCATTGAACGGGATGTTCCGCAAACTGGCCGTGGCCGCCGGTTTTGCAGGGATGCTGTTCGGCGAGGCGCAGGTCATCGAACAATTTCCGGACACATATGCGAACTTCTTTTCGAAAGACTATGTGGCCGACGTGCTGAAAAGCGCTGCTTAAACACTAATCAAATTACAATTGCCAGCGTAGAGGCTCGCCATTTAGGCGATGCCTCTTTTGGCGTTTGAGAGGGAAAAATGCTTAATATCAACAATCTGCACGTCAAACTTGAAGAAGAAGAAAAGCAGATCCTGAAAGGCGTTAACTTGGATGTTCCCGCAGGTCAGGTCCACGCGATCATGGGTCCCAACGGATCAGGCAAATCCACGTTGTCTTACGTGCTCTCTGGCCGAGATGGGTATGAGGTCACAGATGGTAGTGCTACGCTAGAAGGCGAAGACCTTTTGGAGATGGAACCAGAGGAGCGGGCATCTGCTGGGCTTTTCCTCGCTTTTCAGTACCCTGTTGAAATCCCTGGCGTGGGCAACATGACGTTTCTGCGGACCGCGACGAATGCTCAGCGAAAAGCGCGTGGCGAGGAAGAACTAAGTGCCGCTGACTTTTTGAAGCAGATCCGCGAAAAAGCGAAATCTCTGAAGATCGATGCGGATATGCTGAAGCGTCCGGTCAACGTTGGGTTTTCGGGAGGAGAAAAGAAGCGCAACGAAATCCTTCAGATGGCAATGCTCGAGCCCAAGATGTGCATTCTTGACGAAACAGATTCCGGGCTTGACGTTGATGCGATGAAGCTTGTGGCCGAAGGTGTGAATGCCCTTCGAAGCGAAGGCCGGTCGTTTCTTGTCATAACGCATTACCAAAGGCTGCTTGATCACATTAAGCCAGATGTCGTGCACATCATGGCCGACGGAAAAATTGTGAAAACCGGAGGTCCTGAACTCGCTCTCGAAGTCGAAAACAACGGATACGCGGATTTGCTATCGGAGGTTGCTTGATGGCTTTGCCACAATCAAAGGTCGACGAGACGACTGCTCGTATTGAGGGCCTGACGCTACCCGACGGGGCTGTTTGGGCTAATGCCGCGCGGACATCTGCTTTGGGTCGGCTGCAAGAAATGGGATTGCCCGGCAGGCGCGACGAGTATTGGCGTTTCACACGTCCAGAAGGTTTGAATGCCGTCGAGGCCGCTCCCGCGGCGATCTTGAAATCGGACGAACCTCCTATGTTTGATGGGATTGACCGGCTTAAGATCGTGTTCCGTGATGGCGAATTTGACGCAGAAGCCTCCGACGAATTGGCTCTGGAAGGTTTGGAAATCGAACGGCTCGTTGATGCAACCTCGACAGATATTCATTGGGCAAAAGAGATATTTGGCGCGCTGGAAGCGCGTGGCCAGACGCCCGTAGCGAGACCTTTTGCAGCTTTGAACACAGCGTTTGCAAGCGAAGGCATTGTCATTCGCGCGACCAAGAAAGTCAGCAAACCCATTTCGCTGATCTATTTGCATGAAAGCGAAGTCAGCGACGCGATGTTGCACTTTGTGATCCGTGTAGAAACAGGGGCAGATCTTACGGTTCTCGAAAACGGCCCCGCTGCTGCGCGGTTCAATAAATGCATGGAAGTCGAAATCGCAGACGGCGGCGCATTTCACCACGTGCGCGCTCAAGGCCGGGATCACGAGCGTCAAGCGGTCACCCATATATTTGCGAAGCTGGGGGCCGAAAGCGTCTTCAAGTCGTTCACGTTGACTGTGAACGGGAGGCTGACGCGGAATGAGGCGGTTATCGAAATGACAGGTGACGACGGCGTCGCACATATAGCGGGAGCGGCGCTTGGCGACGGGGACTTCCACCATGACGATACAGTTTTCGTCACCCATGATGCACTCAACGGCGAAAGCCGGCAGGTGTTCAAGAAGGTTCTCAGAAACGGCGCAGTCGGTGCGTTTCAAGGCAAAATTCTTGTAAAAGAAGGTGCGCAAAAAACCGACGGATACCAGATTTCTCAATCGCTGCTGCTCGATGAGGATGCTCAGTTTCTCGCCAAGCCCGAGCTTGAAATATATGCGGACGATGTAGCTTGCTCGCACGGTTCAACCAGCGGGGCTATCGATGATGGCGCGCTATTCTATCTCCGGGCGCGAGGGATCCCAAAAGGGATTGCACAGGATTTGCTGACGCTGTCGTTCCTGGCCGAAGCGATAGACGAGATTGAAGACGAAGCCATTGCAGCCGACATTTTGGGACGTCTTGAAGGCTGGCTTTCACGCCGTCGCGATGGCTAGCCGAGCATTATGAGTGTCGCCTTGGATATCATTCGGTCCTATCGCACGCCTCGCGAGGTGGTGCGCCGCCGTATCGGCATTGCCGTGCGGGAAGACCGTGCCTTGGCTATTTTGATGGGGGCTTGCGCGTTGATATTTGTCGCGCAATGGCCGCGACTGGCGCGCGAAACCTTTTTTGATGACTCCATCGCGTTGGACGCACGCATGGCAGGGGCTTTGTTTGGGTGGGTGTTGATCGCGCCCCTAGCGTTTTATGTCTTTGCGTACCTCATTTACGCTGTGCAGCGGGTGATTGGGGGCGGCGGAACGGCTTATGAAGCGCGCATGGCCGTGTTTTGGTCCTTACTTGCGGCATCACCGCTTTGGTTGCTCTCGGGCTTGATGTCGGGCTTAGTGGGCCCTTCGACGGGGACCAGCCTTGTGGCGGCCATCGCACTTGGTGCATTCGTCTTTTTCGTGGTCGCTGGCACGCGCGAAATTTTCCACGGTCGACAAGCAGGAGCGATGTAGACGTGTTGAACCAGTTCGGACCCATAGCTGTTCAGGCTCTGAAGGAACCCCGTGAAGCCGCGACGACAATGTTGTCAATGGGGGTTCCGCGTCAGGCGCTTTGGCCTGCATTTTTGCTTCTTGTTGTTCTTTCAGTGATCCTGATGTCTGTCAGCAATGCGACCTCAGGGCCGACGGGTGCCGCGATATTTTCGCCATTTGCGCTTGTGGGCATGTCTGCAATCGCTGGGGCGGCTTCGGTCTTTGCGGTTTTCAGAGTCGGGCAGCTCATGGGTGGAACCGGCAGCTTTGAAGAAGCATTGCTGTTGACCGTATTTTTGCAGGGCATCATTTTCGTTGGTCAAGTCATTGAAGTATTTCTATTTTTTACTTTGACGCCGATTTCCAGCTTGTTTTCCATCGTTTTGCTGGTTCTGACTTTTTGGCTGAATCTTAACTTCATAGCGACGCTTCATGGTTTCAGTAGTTTGGGTCGGGCATTTGTTGTTCTGCTCTTGGCGTCACTGGCCGTTGCAGTGGTTTTGGGAATAGCTATGCAGATGGCTGGCGTGGAGTTGGTGGGACTGAGCAATGTATGATGTTGAGGCAATCCGCGCTGACTTTCCCATTCTCTCTCGAACGGTGAATGATAAGCCTCTGGTCTATCTGGATAATGGCGCTTCTGCACAGAAACCACAGGTCGTAATAGACGCGATCACAGAAGCTTATTCGCACGAATATGCCAACGTTCATCGAGGTCTCCATTACCTCTCAAATTTGGCGACCGACAAATATGAAGCTGTGCGTCATACGATCGCAAAATTCCTAAATGCGGGTTCCGCAGATGAAGTAATCATGAATTCGGGAACGACCGAAGGCATCAATATGGTTGCCTATGCGTGGGCCATGCCTCGATTTGAGGCGGGGGACGAAATTGTCCTTTCGGTTATGGAGCACCACGCGAATATCGTGCCATGGCATTTTCTCCGAGAGCGCCAGGGCGTGGTCCTTAAGTGGGTGGACGTTGATGAGACCGGTGCACTCGATGCGCAAAAGGTCATTGACGCGATCACCCCCAAAACGAGACTCGTTGCAATCACTCAAGTTTCAAACGTTTTGGGGACTGTCGTTGATGTTAAAACCATAACCGAAGGAGCGCACTCAAAAGGCGTTCCGGTGCTGGTTGATGGCAGCCAAAGCGCTGTTCATATGCCGATCGACGTCCAGGATATCGGATGTGATTTTTTCGCGATGACCGGGCACAAGCTCTATGGACCGTCTGGTTCAGGCGCCATTTACATCCGCAAAGAACGGCTTGACGAAATGCGACCCTTTCTTGGGGGCGGCGATATGATCCGAGAAGTTCACAAAGACAATATTACGTGGAACGCGGCTCCTATGAAGTTTGAGGCCGGCACGCCTGGGATCGTTCAACAGATCGGTCTTGGGGTTGCGCTTGAGTATATGATGTCCGTTGGAATGGAGAACATTGCTGTCCATGAGAAGGACATTCGAGACTATGCTCGAGCTCAATTCGATGGTTTGAATTGGCTGAATGTTCAAGGCAACGCGACAGACAAGGCTGCGATTTTTTCATTTACACTTAATGGCGCTGCGCATGCCCACGATATCTCGACAATCTTGGACAAAAGAGGTGTCGCCGTTCGCGCCGGGCATCATTGCGCGGGGCCACTCATGGACCATCTGGGAGTGACCGCGACCTGTCGCGCAAGTTTCGGTATGTACAACACAAAAAGCGAAGTCGACACTTTGGTTGACGCGCTCAAGCTGGCAGATGAGTTTTTCGGTTAGAGAGTTGTTCGAATTGTCTAGATCAGGCACAAATGGTTCAAGATATTCAGAATTTTCGTTGTTCGTCGAAGCCAATCAACGTGGCCGCTCTGCCGTGTAGATCATTTCGCTAATATGCTGATTGTGTCCCTGATTGGTGAGCGATATAGAGCCATCTAGGCACCCGTAGCTCAGCTGGATAGAGCGCTGCCCTCCGAAGGCAGAGGTCACAGGTTCGAATCCTGTCGGGTGCGCCACTACCTCACTGCCAAAAACCCATCGAAAACTGCTGTCTGCCGCACCAAGTGTGAGCGTTTAGCGGAATCCCAGCGCCTCTTTGAGCACACCATCGCAATCATTCGTTGTTCGGCCACACCAGGCAACAAAGCCGTCTGGTCGAATTAGGATTGCCGAGCTTTTGTAGGCGTCGACGTCAATTGTCGACAACGAACCAGTGGTAAGATCCATTCCATTGTCATTTGCTGTATCCCGAAATCGCGACACCAGGTCGGTGTCTTCGGCAAGCAGAGTGAATTTGCCCAATAGGTTTGGGTTTGCGATACTCGTACGCGAACCCGACGGCGAAAAGTGATGACCTGCACGTGCTTGGACAAGATGCTTACCTTTTGCGGATGGATTTCCTTTGCCAGAAACAATCGAAGACCCCGCGTAGTTTGGCTCATACATATCGATTTCACCGCCTTCCAAGTTTCGCGCGTTCCATGCCGCTTGGAACAATGCGCGGTCTTTTTGCGGCGAATAATCACGAAGGAAATTTTTGTCCTCTTCTATGTAATTCTCGATGAAGTCTTTTGCTGTCGATTGAAAAACCTGACGACGCTCTTCCGTGTAGCTGTTCAAAAGATGAGGCCCCGCAGTGCCTTGAAGCGTTGCAGCTAGTTTCCAGCCAAGGTTTCGTGCGTCTTCAAAACCAGTGTTGATCCCATACCCACCGTAAGGTGGGTGGCTATGGGCTGCGTCACCGGCGATGAAGAACCGTCCGTTTTGATAAGTGTCAGCCGTAGCGATCCTTAAATCCCAAAGACCGATATGGTCCAATTCAAGATCGAAACTTTGCCCAACTGCCGAATGCAGCATTGCTTTAAAATCGAAGTTATCCTTGGTTGTTCCAAGCGGCACAGGTGCGTGAAAAAACCAGGAATGGCCATGATCCACGCGACCAAAAAACTTCCAGTATCCTTCAAGTTTGGGGTCGAGGACGTTGTAGAATGCCTTGCCGGGATATTTGGAAAGGAGTCGATCAAGTTCGGTTGAGCGAAAAACCAATAACGACATCAGGCGGTTATGTTCTGAGCGGTTTTCGGAAATTCCTGCACACGAGCGGACCATAGATTGGCTTCCGTCGCAGCCGACCAAAAAACGTCCGGTTAATTCGTCCGACTGCGTGTCGTCGGTGCTGCGTATTTTCAGTGTTACGCCGCAGTCGTCTTGTGACGCGGCCACACCTGTCCATCCGAGGATTACGTCGATGCAATCGATTTCCGCAGCGCGCGCGCGAAGCACTTGCTCTGTAGCATATTGGGGGAGGCGCGCGTTTTTCGCGAAGTAGTATTTGCCTACATGGGCGCGGTTGAACCAATCGTAGTGATAGTCTGAAAGCAGTGTCCCATACGTTGTGATGCCGCCGATCCCGGCACCTTCTGGAATGGGGTGAGCGGTGCGTAGTCGTTCTTCACAATGCCATGCCTGAAAGTGCTCGCCGCTCCTTTGGGTCAAGTTTTGCCCCTTGGGAATAGGTTGCGGCTCTAGGTGACGTTCGACGACGCAGGTCTTGATGCCACGTTGCCCGAGTTCAATAGCCAGTCCCATCCCGACGGGCCCGCCACCATTGATCAAGACGTCGTATTGATCTGCATGTTTAGTCATGTGAAGTCTATCCACCATTATTTGTGGTTTAGGTTCTATGCATCTCTGGGGACCATAGCAGTTCGTCCGTTAGTTCAATGCTCATTTCTTGATGCGATTAACCGCGACTATCAGGCAACGGGCGTAATGCAACAAGCCGTTTGATGTCAGGGTATTGGCGGTCTTTGGATGCTTCGCCGTTGGTCAGAAGGAGCAATATATTTGCAAAGGCCGGTTGTCCGTGAAAAAAAACCGCATGGATGATTGGTCACCTTTTGAAGCGCGATCCGCACGCTTTTCCGTCGCCCCGATGATGGATTGGACGGATCGTCATTGCCGATTTTTTCATCGGTTAATGAGCAGAGAGACCTTGCTTTACACCGAAATGATCACGTCGGCTGCGTTGGTCAAAGGCGACGCAACACATCTTCTTCGCTTTGATCCAAAAGAGCAGCCACTGGCGTTGCAGTTGGGCGGATCGGATCCAGATGAACTAGCCCTTGCGGCAGAAATTGGCGAAACGCATGGTTATCGGGAGATCAATCTCAACGTTGGATGTCCTTCCGACCGTGTACAGTCTGGAGCATTTGGTGCTGTTCTCATGAAGTCGCCTGCGCTGGTGGCAGATTGTATAGAAGCAATGTCTGCGCGTGTCCAAATTCCGATTACTGTGAAATGTCGGATTGGTGTGGACGAACAAATCGAAGAAGAAACGCTTCCCGATTTTATTGAGCGCGTATCAGCTGCCGGCATCAATCGGATGACAATCCACGCGCGCAAGGCTTGGCTTAAGGGCTTGAGCCCCAAGGAAAACCGCGAAATTCCGCCTTTGAATTATGATCTTGTTCAGGAAATGAAATCTTTGTTCCCGCGCATGCACATTTCGGTCAATGGGGGTGTTCAGTCTCTGTCGGACGCAAATGGGCTTTTGGATCAAGGCTTTGATGGCGTGATGATCGGAAGAGCGGCTTACCACAACCCTTGGGATTTACTGGGCAGGGTGGATTCGCTTATTTTTGGATCTGTCGATCCGTTTGAAACGCCGCATGAGGTCGTGGAAGCGATGGTGCCTTACATTGATGCACATGTTGCAGACGGCGGACGCCTGCATTCCATTTCCCGGCACATGCTTGGTTTGTTTTCTGGCATTCCTGGTGCTCGCTCGTGGCGCCGGGCGCTTTCCGAGAACGCGCATAACAACGGTGCAACATCGCGGGTTTTGCTCGATGCGATGGAGCATGTCTCGGTAGCCAAAGTCGCATAGCACTTTCAAAAGGTATTTATCGCAAAGAAAAGGGGCGCTGCGAGGCGCCCCTTTTTGTGATATTTTGCCAATTAGCAGCTGTAGTACATCTTGAATTCCATCGGATGCGGTGTGTGCTCGTAGGCGTAGATTTCTTCCCACTTGAGGTCCATGTAGCCTTCAACCTGGTCGCGTGTGAACACATCGCCTTGAAGAAGGAAGTCCATGTCTGCTTCCAGTTCATCCATTGCTTCGCGCAAGCTTGCGCAAACTGTTGGGATGCCTTCCAACTCTTCCGGCGGAAGATCGTAAAGGTCTTTGTCCATAGCTTCGCCGGGATCAATCTTGTTTTTGATACCGTCAAGGCCGGCCATAAGCAGTGCGGAGAAGCACAAGTATGGGTTTGCCGATGGATCGGGGAAGCGCGCTTCGACACGTTTGGCTTTCGGACTTTCGGTCCATGGGATACGAACACAACCCGAGCGGTTCCGAGCGGAGTAGGCGCGCAATACAGGTGCCTCAAATCCGGGGATCAGGCGCTTGTAGCTGTTTGTTGATGGGTTTGTGAACGCGTTCAGCGCTTTGGCGTGCTTGAGGATACCACCAATGTAATAGAGAGCTTCTTGCGAAAGGTCTGCGTATTTGTCGCCTGCGAACAGCGGTTTGCCGTCTTTCCAGATCGACATGTTGCAGTGCATTCCCGTTCCGTTGTCACCGGCGATCGGCTTGGGCATGAATGTCGCGGATTTTCCGTAAGCATGTGCAACCTGATGGATGACATACTTATACTTCTGCAGGTGATCCGCTTGCTCGGTGAGGGACCCGAAGATCAGGCCAAGCTCGTGCTGACATGATGCAACCTCGTGGTGATGCTTGTCGACTTTCATCCCCATACGCTTCATTGTTGAAAGCATCTCGGAACGAATGTCCTGTCCATCGTCAATGGGCGGAACAGGGAAGTAGCCGCCTTTGACGCCCGGACGGTGGCCCATATTGCCCATCTCATAGTCTGTGTCTGTATTCCAAGACGCGTCAATGGCATCAACTTCGTAAGATACTTTATTGATCTCAGTCGAATATTTGACGTCATCAAACAAGAAGAACTCGGCCTCGGGGCCCCAGTAAGAGACGTCACCGATGCCGCTAGATTTCAAATAGGCTTCTGCTTTTTCGGCTGTGGAGCGAGGATCGCGCTCATATGCTTCGCCCGTGTCGGGCTCGACGACCGAACAATGTACGGCCATGGTTTTTTCAGCAAAGAACGGGTCCATATAGACGCTGTTGGTGTCGAGCATCAGTTTCATGTCGGATTGATCGATGGATTTCCAACCGGCGATGGATGACCCGTCGAACATAAAGCCTTCGTCAATGAAGTCTTCGTCAACTTGATCGGACATCAGCGTAACGTGCTGGAGTTTGCCGCGTGGATCGGTAAAGCGGACGTCGACGTATTCCACGTCCTCATCCTTGATCGTCTTCAAGACGTCTTTAATGCTCATGAAAGGACCCTTTTCCCTTGGATTGCATAGATTACTTGGATTAAAGCGCGTCCTCGCCGGATTCACCGGTGCGGATGCGGATGGCTTGGCTTACGTCGGACACAAAGACTTTTCCGTCTCCGATTTTGTCGGTTTTCGCGGCTGCGATAATGGCTTCGATGGCAGCATCGACTTGATCGTCGCCAAGAACCACTTCGATTTTTACCTTTGGAAGGAAATCGACAACGTATTCAGCGCCACGGTAAAGCTCTGTGTGGCCCTTCTGTCGCCCAAAGCCTTTGACCTCAAGGACGCTAAGACCCTGTACGCCGACGTCCTGAAGCGCTTCTTTCACTTCGTCCAATTTGAACGGCTTTATAATTGCTTCGACTTTTTTCATCATTCCGACTCCCTTTGAGGCGCGTTTTAAGCGGTGAAACCATGCATGGTCTCAAGCAGCAATCGCGACGCGGAAAGCTTGCACATCCCTGCGGTGTGGAAAAGGTAAATCGCCTAAATTTTGGGCAACTCGACTGAATCCTAATCGAAAAATGAATCAGTTCTGTCTGATGCAAATCTTCAGTAGAAATGGCCTTTGATGGAATTGGATTGCGGGAGCGCGGCGAATTGGAGGTAACGATGGGCTTAGATACGAAGGCCATTTTGGACAAAGCGCAGGCTGCGAACAAGTTCAGTCACGGCCATGTCCTCGTTCTTAGTGGAGGCGTTGGGAAAACCGGTGCGGCCCGATTGGCTGCGCGCGGGGCGCTTCGCATCGGCGCTGGATTGGTCACGATCGGCTGCCCGAGAAATGCATTGAGCGAAATTGCCAGTCAGGTCACTTCAATCATGTGTATTCCGCTTGATGGTGCGCCGGGCCTCGTCGAATTTCTGACAGACCCAAGGATAAACGCATTGTGTTTAGGACCGGGGCTTGGGCTTGGGGCTGATACGCAAGCGTTGGTATTGGCGGCGTTGGAGTCTAAGCGAAAAACCGTTCTTGATGCCGACGCATTGTCACGATTTGAGCGTTTTCCGGACGTCCTGTTTGGTGCAGCGCACAAAGACGTTGTCATCACGCCCCATGCTGGTGAGTTTCAACGACTGTTTCCTGATTTGGCCGAAAAGCTGAACGAAAACAGCGACTATTCTAAGTTGAATGCGACGCGCGATGCGGCAGCTAGGGCGGGGTGCACTGTTTTGTTCAAAGGAGCTAGCACGACGATTTCGGATGCCTCGGGTGCCACAAGGTTGGTCGAGGGCGCAAAGGTGAAACATAGCGCGTGGCTGGCAACGGCGGGATCGGGCGATGTGTTGGCAGGCTTCATTGCCGGCTTGTTGGGGCGAGGTTTGCCCGGTGCCGATGCGGCTGAGTTGGGTGCGATATTGCACTTAAAATGCGCAAATTCCTTTGGTCCTGGCCTCATTGCGGAAGACCTTCCTGAAGAACTGCCAAAAGTTATTAGCGCCATGGGACTTTAGGTAAATTGTTCTAATTTGCCTCCCCGACCCGATTAACCTTAGGAAAAGGTTGATGAATGATTAGAGTGCGTTACTTTTAGGGCATCGCCGCTGGGGAGTGAGGGATATGACGCCACTGACGACAACCGAAGGGCAGAAAAATCTGCCGCGCTATTTTGCGTCGACGTTCGCGTTGGCTCAGAAAATGCAACACGGTATGATGGATTTCCATCTTCCCGATGGCCGGGTGTTCCGCGTTGACGGACCCAAACCCGGCCCCGTCGCAGAAATACATATTCACAACCCTGATGTTTTTTCCAGGCTGATCCGCGAGGGGGATTTGGGGTTTTCTGACGCTTATCTGGAGGGATGGTGGTCTACGCCAGACCTGCAGGCCTTTATGGATGTCGTGCACGCGGACAATGACGAAATGTATGAGGCGTTTCCGGGAATGGGGCTTGTGCGCGCCTATGAACGGATGCGGCATTGGCTGAATTCAAACTCAAAATCTCAGGCGAAGAAGAACATTTCGTACCACTACGATCTTGGCAACGACTTCTATGCTTTGTGGCTTGACGAGACGATGACCTATTCATCGGCTATTTTTGAAACGGGCCAAGAAAGCCTCGAACGGGCACAAACGCTGAAATATCAAAGCATGGTCGATCAGATGGGCGCAAAGCCGGGGGATCATGTGCTTGAGATCGGCTGCGGTTGGGGTGGGTTTGCGGAATATGCCGCAAAAGAACGGGGTTTGCAGGTCACGTGTCTGACCATCAGCAAAGAACAATATGATTTTGCGGTTGCTCGTATGGAGCGCGAAGGATTGAG
Organism: uncultured Boseongicola sp.; assembly: GCA_938016355.1. Lineage (GTDB taxonomy): Bacteria > Pseudomonadota > Alphaproteobacteria > Rhodobacterales > Rhodobacteraceae > CALLWO01. Next base: position 32,991 of record CALLWO010000170.1, read on the forward strand.
CGACAAAGTCGAGATCAAGCTACAGGATTACAGAGACGAAAATGGACTGTATGACGGTGTGGCTTCGATTGAGATGTTTGAGGCTGTCGGTGAGAAGTACTGGCCGACTTATTTCCGCGCCGTTCGCGACCGCCTGAAACCTGGAAGAAACGCGACACTTCAGATCATCACGGTTGAAGATCATCGCTTTGAAACTTATCGGGAAAGCGTTGATTTTATTCAGAAATACATATTTCCCGGGGGTATGCTTCCTTCGCCAAGTATTCTAAAGCGCGAGGTCGAGAAATCTGGCCTGAGTTTTCTGAAATCTATCGAATTCGGAGAGAGCTATAGCCAGACCCTGAGACGCTGGCATGAGGTGTTCAATGCCAGGTGGGACGAAGTGGTATCGTTGCGCGGATTCGACGATCGATTCAGAAGAATGTGGAACTTTTATCTTACCTCTTGCGCTGCGGGCTTTCAGGCCGGAAGTATTGACGTAACACAGATTACGGTCACAAAACCGGGATAAAAGCCAATGCCCACGGGCGGAAAACTTGTCGCAGGAATTGTCTTTGCGGCGCTTGCATATTGGATTAGCGATCTTATCAAACCTCTTCTTCCGGAGGGGTCGCGGGTGGGAATGTTCTCACAAATCAATGCGTTGATCGGGCTGATCGTCGGCTGGTCGTTGATGGGCAAGGGGGCTGGAAAGACTTATCGCCAGTCATTCGGCTATGGCATGACGACGCTGGCGGCCACGGTGTTCTGGTGCCTGCTGGCATGGTCGGGCTATGAGATGATCCGGCGCTCGATGCGGATGTATTATGACGGTCCGGTTGAGGCACTTCAGGAAATGGCGCAATTGTTTCTGGAATACGGGAAGCTCGCGGCGCAACAGGAAGTGATTGTGCCAGCCATCATCGGAACGATTTTCGTGTCTTGGCTGACTGAGTTTTTTGCGCGCCGCTGGTCGTGACGTCTGACGCAAGCGTTTTCCTTTTCGGCACGCTTTGTGACCCGGAGCTTTTAGAGATTGTCGCGGGCGAAGCCGTTCAAGTAGAGCGCGCCACGTTGCGTGGATACAAAGCGTTTTGGGTTCAAGGCGGGTCTTATCCCAAGCTTGTTGAGACAGAAGGCGGGGAAGCCGATGGGCGACTCGCGATTATGTCGCATTCTGCGAAGGCGCGGCTGGATTTTTATGAATTCGGATTTGGCTACGATCTTCGAGCGATTGAAGTCCAAACATCTTACGGCCCCGTTCAATCCGAAGGGTATTTCTCAACCCTTGCCGAAGCTTCGGGGGAAGCTTGGTCTCTTGTGCATTGGCAAAACGAGTTCGGTGAACTCAGTCGCGAAGCGGCAGTTGAGTATATGCGGTTGGCGAAGCGGTTTGAGCCGAGCGATGCTGCGAAGCTTTTCCCGCAGGTGCGAAGCCGTGCCGCGAGCCGCTTGCGTGCCATGCGCGCGAACGGCGTGACGGCTACGGGAAAGCTGATGGCTGACGCGGTGCAGGTTAAGGAAACCAGCCAACCCTATACCGACTTCTTTGCGGTGCGCGAAGACGTCCTTCAGTTCCCTAAGTTTGATGGGGAGCTCAGCACCACGGTCAAACGCGCGAGTTTTCTCGGCGGGGATGCGGTTACAGTTTTGCCTTACGATCCCGTGACGCAGAACGTGCTTGTCGTGCGTCAGTTTCGCCATGGAGCGTTTGTGCGCGGCGATCCTTATCCTTGGTGCATTGAGCCGCCTGCGGGTCGCATAGATGTCGGCGAAAACGCGGAAGAGGCCGCATTCAGGGAATTGCGCGAAGAGACCGGGCTATCGGCGAAATCGATGTGCAAGATCGCGTCTTACTATCCAACACCTGGGGCCTTTAGCGAACATATCACCAGCTTTGTCGCGGTTTGTAATCTGGCGGATGTGGATGGACATGTCGGCGGCGTTGCGGGCGAGGCGGAAGATATTTTGTCGGAAGTTATTCCTTTGGAGAAATTGCTGGCGATGGTTCAGGACGGATCGGCAAACACCGGGCCGCTGGTAATGTCAGCGCTCTGGCTTCAGCAAAATCGAGAAACCCTTTCCAAATATCGATAGCTTGCCATCATTTTGTTTCGATTACGTTAACACGCATTGAAACAGGGCCGGGCGGTGCTTAGGACAGAGCAAAGGAAAAAGGACAGAGATAATGGACGTTCGCTCAGACCTTGCGGATAGTGTTGGCAACACGCCTTTGATCAAGCTTCGCGGGCCGTCTGCGGCGACCGGCTGCGATATCCTGGGTAAGGCTGAATTTCTGAACCCCGGCCAGTCTGTCAAGGATCGCGCCGCCTTATTCATTATCAAGGAAGCCGTGGCGTCCGGAAAGTTGCGCCCAGGCGGGACAATCGTTGAAGGAACGGCCGGAAACACGGGCATTGGGTTGGCTCTTGTCGGCGCCTCGATGGGGTTTCGCACGGTGATCGTGATCCCCGAGACTCAAAGCCAGGAAAAGAAGGATATGATCCAACTTTGCGGAGCTGAGTTGGTTCAGGTCCCGGCGGTGCCTTACAAGAACCCCAATAATTACGTGCGGTATTCCGAACGCCTTGCGCAGAAGCTTGCTGAAACCGAGCCAAATGGCGCGATCTGGGCCAACCAGTTCGACAACGTCGCGAACCGCCAGGCGCATGTTGAAACGACGGGCCCGGAGATTTGGGAGCAAACGGATGGCAAGGTCGATGGGTTCGTTTGTTCGGTTGGCTCGGGAGGAACGATTGCAGGCGTTGCACAGGTCTTGCAGCCCAAAGGCGTCAAGATTGCGCTTGCTGATCCGGACGGGTCCGGCCTTTATAAAATCTATACAGATCAGGAGCCTGCGCCGGGAAATTCAATCACCGAAGGCATCGGACAGGGCAGGGTGACCGAGAACCTTTCAGGGTTTGTGCCGGACAGTGTTTACAAGATCCCGGATGCTGAGGCGTTCCCGCTTGTGTACGATCTTTTGCAGGACGAGGGGCTTTGTTTGGGCGGATCGTCGGGGATCAATGTTGCGGGGGCAATTCGTCTCGCGAAAGAGCTTGGCCCCGGGCACACGATTGTGACGGTGCTTTGCGATTTCGGGAACCGCTATCAATCGAAGTTGTTCAACCCGTCGTTCTTGCGCAGTAAGAACCTTCCGGTGCCGAGTTGGTTGGAAGGCGAAGGGCGCATTCTACCGGCTGTGTTCAGCGACGCGTAAGTCATTGACGGCGGTGATATAACGATCGCATGAGCTTGCTTTTGGGCCGTCTGCATCCTCGGTTCGCCGGCGGAGTTTGCGTTGCGCAAAAGCGCGCGTGCGCCGTGTCTAAATTGGCCGCTTTCGTCCCGTTTGACGCAGAACGGTGATTGGCGATGAAGGCAACGGGCGTTCTTTGACCGAATGTGTGAGGCGGCTTGAAAACAAGGGAAAATGCGATCGGTACGGGATCGGTATTACGTCGGTATCACGTCGGTATCACGTAGGTGCATTGTCAGCGCGCGGTACGTGTGGACTTTGTTAAGAGATAACCACATTGCGCCCGATTTCGCCGTGCGGATATGTGCTGGCGAATTGGAATTATCGGCGCGCTTGCGACGTCAGGCGCGCGCGGCTTTTCGGTGCCTTGAAATTTCAGCGCATGGCAC
>CALLWO010000171.1 GCA_938016355.1 uncultured Boseongicola sp.
TCGGTCGCGTGCCCAACGGGGCACGCGAAACGTCGATCAGTTCGCCATCAGACGATCTGGGATGTCGATGCCCTGTTCCTTATAGAACCGAGCCGCACCTGGGTGCAGTGGAACCGGAAGCCCCGCAATGGCTTTTTCGAGCGCCATGGCTTTGGTGGCCGGGTGGATCGCTTGAAGGAACGGCAGGTTTTCATAGATCGTCTTGGTGATCATATAGACGTTCTCTTCGGGCAAGCTTGCATCGGTGGCCAGGAAGTTTGGCTGCGCGATTGTGTTCCAGTCAGCCGCCTGATTTGGATAGGTGCCAGCTTCGATCACGAAACGCGTCCAAAGGCTGCGTCCGCCATCCATCGCGGCCATCTGCTCGTCGGTGATGTCGAGCGGCATAACGCTGTCACCAGCCGCCGCCATCAGCTGCGAAATCGCACCCGTTGGAACGCCCGCCGGTGTGCCGATGCCTTTGACCTGACCGTTCTGAAGCGCTTCCGCAGACGGACCGTAGCCGGCAAAAACCAGTTCGTAATCATTGTCCATGTCGATCCCAAGACCGCTCAGAAGCGTCCGGTTAGAGCCGATCGTCCCGGAGTTCTGACGCCCCAGAGCCATGCCTTCGCCTTTGAGGTCGACAAGGGCCGCGACCGTGCCGTCACCTGCAGCATCTTTGGACACGACGAATTGCTCAACGTTCTGCCAAAGCATGGTGATCGAGCGCAAATTTTCCTGTGGTCCGCTTTCCGAGATCGGGCCGGTGCCGGTGGCTGCATAGCTGCCAAAGAGACCCTGCATAATCGCGAATTGCGCTTCGCCTTCACGCAGAAGGCGCACGTTTTCGCCCGAGCCAGCCGAGCTGATCGCGGACATGCCGATTTTCTCTTTTGGCTCAAGTTTCACTTTCACCAAGGTCGAAAGCGCAACGCCGACAGGGTAATAGGTCCCGCCGGTCGAGGCCGTGGCCAGCACATAGCTGGCTTCTTCTGCCTGCGCGGCACCGCCGAATGCGACGCATGTCGCGGCGACGATGGCTGTGGTTTTCAAGTGTTTCATGTGGTCCTCCCAATTATTGACCGTTTATTTGTGACTTGAATGATAGGTGCCCGAGCCGGCCCGACCAGACCATGAAGGGAATTGCGTGTTTGCACTTCTTGCTCTGCGGATATCCGCAAGGCGGCCCTTCAGCCTGTGAAATCTGCCTTGTCGAGACCAAGCTTGACGATCTTTTCGTTCAACGTGCGTCGCCCGATCCCAAGCGCTTCTGCGACCGCGTCCATGCGACCGGAATGGGCGCGCAACGCGTTCCCGATGAGCGTGCGTTCAAAGGCGGAGATCGCTTCGCGCAAGGTCGCAGGCACAGTGTCCGTTTCCTCCCCCAAGGTCATGGCCTCGGCCACCGAGCCGACACCGCGTCGTGCAGCGAGAATACGCCGCTCGGCCACATTGCGCAATTCTCGCACATTTCCCGGCCAGTTGTGGGACAAAAGCGCGGCGGCATCTTCGGCGGAAAGGTCTGGTGGTGTGATTTCGTACGTCTGAGCAAGCTGATCGCAAAAATGTTCAAACAGACGGATTACGTCCTCGCCCCGATCAGTGAGGCGGGGAAGGTGCAGTCTGAATTTCGCAAGTCGGAAAAAGAGATCGGAGCGGAACCGGCCTTCGGCGATTTTGTCTTCGAGGTTCTCGTTGCTGGCGGCGATCACGCGGACGCTGACCGGCACAATGTCGTCGGAACCGACGGGAAGGCTCTCGCCCTGTTCGATCACACGCAAAAGTTTCGTTTGCACCGGTTCGGGGCAGGCAGAGACTTCATCGAGAAAAAGCGTGCCGCCGGAAGCTGTGCGCATCAACCCGCGTGCGCCGCTTTCGACGCCGAATACAAGTTCTTCAAACCGTTCCGGCGGGATCAGCGCGCAGTTGATAGGTACGAAAGGCGCGTCACGATGCGGGCCAATGTTATGGAGCGCGCGGGCCACCACTTCTTTGCCCGTCCCGGTGTCGCCGGTGATCAAAACGCTGCCATCTATTGCGGCAAGGTCGTGGATGCTGGAGCGTAGTGCCACGAGACGCGCATCTTCGCCGATCAACACTCGATCCAGACCCGACAGCGCGCTGATCTCGTCGCGCATACGGCTTGTGGTGCGGCGCAATTGATGCGCCTCGGCGGCGTGCTCCAGAATGGTAATGAGGCGCCGTGGATCGAAGGGTTTTTCAAGGAACGAATAAGCGCCGCCCTGCATCGCGTCGACGGCTGTCGGGATGTCGCCATGAGCCGAGATAAGCACTAGGGGAGGCGCAAAGTTTCGCTGCGAAAGTTCCTTCAAAAGCTCCAGACCGCTCATCCCCGGCATGCGCACGTCGGACAATACGATGTCGAAATCCATCTGCTCGATCTCGCGCAATGCCACGCGGGCGTCGGCGTAGGGGCTGACCTCGAAATTCGCGCGATCCAGAAGATGCGCGAGGGACTGGCGCATTTCGCGGTCGTCGTCGATCACACAGATGCGAAAACGCGGGTCTGCCATCAATCTTGGCCCTCGATCGCGGGCAGGATCAGCGAAAACTCAGCACCGCCTTCGGGACGGTTTCTGGCAGTGATCGTTCCGTTGTGATCCTTGGCGATCTGCGATGAGATCGCGAGGCCAAGACCCATCCCGTCGCCCGATGATTTGGTTGTCATGAAAGGTTCACTGAGCGTTGTGATGTCTGAGTTCCCGATGCCGGGGCCATTATCGGTGACCACGAGAATCGCCTTATTGTCGTTGGCATGAAGCTTGAGCGACAGGCGGCGTTCCTCTTGTCCGCGACTGGTCTGAATAGCATTCCGCAGGAGGTTCACGACCACCTGTTCCAGACGGTGCTGAACGCCTGAAGCAATCGCGGTTTCTTTGGGCAGGGAAAGGTCGGTCACGACGCCTTCTTTGTCGATGTCATGGGCCACGAGAGACATTGCGTCCCGGGCCACATCGGAGAGATCGACGCGTGCCATCGGGCTTTTGGCGGGGGTTGCAAAGAAGCGAAGCTGATCGGTGATCCGTTGCATACGACCCACCAGACCGGACAGTTCGGCGTTTAGCGATAGGGGTTGCGCGCCAGCGGCGATTTCCTCGGCCGCGAGATAATTGCGCATGGCAGATATGGGCTGGCCCAATTCGTGGGTGATGGACGCCGAAAGCTGCCCAAGGGCGGCAAGGCGCGAAGATTGCTGCAATTCGGCCTGGGCTTCGTTCAGTTTTTGCTCGGCGAGTTTGCGTTCTTCGATCTCTTCGCCAAGGCGGTTGCGATCTGCGATGGAGGCCGCAAGCGCGCGGTTGAGACGGGCCGAACGAATGGCGCCCGCAGCAATCAGGATCGCGAAAATCCCGGCGGCGGCGACTGCGAGGTACAACAATGCGCGCAATCTGAGGTCAGAAACAGACGAGAGCAGATGCACGGTCCAACCTTCGCGCCCAACGGGCGAGGTGGACCAGAGGTAGTCGACGTTATCAAGGGTCGCGCGCCCCAGTGACCCGGTGCTCCAGTTAAGGGGAGACAGCGGGGCATCGTCGAACTGCCGGTCAAGCGCGAGGGTTGCACGCTGTTGATCGCTCAGCGGCTCGAGCGTTTGAAACAAGTGCTGAGGCGTGCTTGCGGCCAGAACCACACCGTCGGAATTTGTCACCAGCACCTGATCGCCGCTGTCTGTCCATCCGGCAGTCAGGTCCGAGACGCCGATCTTTACGACGGCGACGCCGATGATCTTATCGGTTGCGGTGCGCACGGGGTGAGACACGAAGTAGCCGGGACGCCCGGTGGTCACGCCAACGGCAAAAAAGCGCCCCGTTTGGCCGCGCAGGGCATCCCGGAAATAGGGACGAAACGTGTAGTGTTGTCCGACGAAGCTGTCTGGTGTGTCGTGGTTTGACGCCGCGATTGTCAGACCTTCGGTGTCCATGAGGTAGACGACCTCGGCGCGGGCGCGCATCGCGACTTCGCTCAGATGGGCGTTGACTGCACTGCTTGATCCGCCTTGGAGTGCCGCGACCACGCGCGCGTCGCTGGCAACCAGAAACGGCAGGTGATCGAGCCGTGATAAAGCGCCGTCGATTGTGGAGGCGAGAAAGGCCGCACGGCCTGGACGTGTGTCCTCGGCCTGGCGCAGAAACACGACGGACAGTGCCAGATAGAGGCATGCCGCGACCAGAAGCGAGGCCAAGATATAGCCCCATATGCGGGGACGGCTGGCAATTGGAAGGGCTTGATCCATGGCACGCGATAAGGCCCAGCGGGGCCTCTATCGTCAAGTGTCATATGGAATGCGGGTTTGGTGTTTGGCTCAAAGAACGGAGGGATCGAACTTTTTCAGGATCGAGGAAAGCTCGGGTTCCTGAACAAGGCTTGCCGCCTTTTTCAGCGAGAACCAGCGTCTCTTGCGTTCTGACTTCTCGGGCCAGTCATTGGCCAGCGACGTGACCTTAACCGGGAATAGCGCGACCATGCAGGGAAGATTAGAGTCGCCGTCTAACTCTTTGGTATAACTAAACAAACCAACGCAAATTGGCTTGGATTTGCCTTTGACGCCAGCTTCTTCCCAAGCTTCTTCCATCGCGGCTTCCACCGGGGTTGAACCGTCGATGGGCCAACCTTTTGGCAATATCCAGCGCTTGGAGCGACGTGAGGTCACCAAAAGCACCTGAACTTCGCTCCGGTGTTTGCGCCAGCAAAGCGCGCCGAATTGCGTCCGCAAATCGCGTTTGTCATACTCGGAGAGTTGCAACGATTGTTGCTTAACTTTAGCCAGACTCATTCGTCTTCCGCTCAATCTGCTCTACACTTTTTATCTCGTGTTTCCCCATGCTTAGCACCAATTTGCCAGAAATAGAAGTCACATGAGCACAACTATCCGTTCAAAACCTTAACGCTTCGCTTACCAAGATCGTTCCATGCCGCAGTTCATCGCCTCAGAGATCTATCGAAATTCGAGCTACGGTGCGTGGCATCCATTGGCGATCCCGCGTGTTTCGACCGTGATGGACTTGTGTGCGGCGCTGGGCTGGTTGCCCGACGGGCGCTATGTGCGGTCCCCAAGGGCACGACCGCAGGCCCTTTCTGTGTGGCATGATGCGGATTATGTGGAGGCGGTCATGCGGGCGGAAGAGACGCAAGCCGTGAGCGATGCTGAGCGCGAAAAGTACGCGCTTGGCAGCCACGCGAACCCGGTGTTTCCCGAGATGTTTCGAAGGCCCGCCACGTCAGCGGGGGCGTCGATTTTGGCCGGTGAGTTGTTGAAATCGGGTGGCGCGGTGTTCTCGCCCGCAGGAGGGACGCACCACGGCATGCCAGCGCGCGCGAACGGGTTTTGCTACTTCAATGATCCGATGCTGGCGATCTTGTCGCTCAAAGCGCACGGCCGTAAGCGCGTGGCCTATATCGACATTGATGCGCACCATCCCGACGGGGTCGAGCATGGCTGCGCGATGGATGAGGATGTCTTGATGGTGTCGGTCCATGAGGAGCGCCGCTGGCCGTTCACGGGACGGATTGAGGATGAAGGTGTCGGGCAGGTGTTCAACCTTCCGGTGGAACGGGGGTTCAACGACACCGAGATGGCGACGGTTTTGGATCAATTGATCCTTCCTGCAGTTGCGCAGTTTCGCCCCGACGCGATTGTCCTTCAATGCGGTGCGGACGCGGTTTTGGAAGATCCGTTGTCCCGACTGGCGGTGTCCAATAATGCACATTGGTCAGTGGTGCGGGCGTTGGCTGATATGAGCGATGCGTTTCTTGTTCTTGGTGGTGGCGGTTACAACCCCTGGAGCGTTGGGCGGCTTTGGACCGGTGTTTGGGCCACACTTGCAGGGTTGGACATTCCCGAAGCACTGCCTGAAGAGGGTGAGCAGATCATGCGCAAGCTTTCATGGCCGGGACGGCAAGCGGGGCGCTGCCCGCCGGAGCATTGGTTCACGACGTTGCGCGATGCCCCGCGCGAGGGGCCGGTCCGCGCGCGGCTTTTGTCGGATTTGCAACGGCTTTCCGGGCGGTTAAGAGGTGATTTGTAATGCGGACGTTTCTGGCAATTCCTATCCCCTATGATCTGGGCCGATCACTTGAGGCGCTCCAGCGGAAGCTGTCGTGCGGGCGTCTGGTGGATGCTGAGAATTTCCATATCACGCTGGCGTTTCTGGACGACATTTCTGAAGAAACGGCGGAAGAACTGCACGATTTGCTTGAGGGGCAGGATTTCAGATTGCCCCCTATACAGTTGAAAAATATCGGACAATTTGGACGTGATCCCCCGCGCGCGTTGTGGGTTGGGGCCGAACCACTCGAAGGATTAGCGCAACTGAGCACTCAAGTATTACGCGCGGCGCGACGGGTCGGGTTGCAACCAGAGCGCAGGCGGTTTGTGCCTCACGTGACGCTTGCCCGTTTTGGAGCGAGCACAATTGATCCCTTTGCGATCCAACGCTTTGTCGCGGCACATGCCGCCGTGCAGTTTCCAGCGTTCGCAGCACAGGAAATCACGATGTTTCAGTCGATCTTGGGCGCGAGCGGCCCCACGTATGTTTCGCTGGCGAGCTATCCCGTTCACGCTAATCGCTGAGGTCGGACCATTTGAGTTGGCTGTTTTGGGTTACGGCGCGGGTGAGGGTACGGCCGACGACTTTGTCGAAGTCAAAGCCTGCGATCTCGCCGGAGCCGGGGCGGCGGCCCCAGATGTCAGCTTCGGAAATGACGTGGCCCGCCGGTAGGTCGCGGTCGGCGACAACACTGGTTCTGGCAAAGCGATAGACCGCTTCTTCGGGGCCAGTCCGGCGTTTGTCGTTGTGCAACGCGGTGTGAATTTCACGGGAGCGGTCGATGAGGTGGCGCAGTTCGGCAGGGTCCATCGAGTTGATGATGTCCGGGCCTTCGCGGTAGCGCGTGTCGGTGAAGTGGCGTTCGAGGATACATGCGCCAAGTGCGACAGATGCCAGCGCCATTTCCGGGCCGATGGAGTGGTCAGAAAACCCGACGACGGCTTGCGGGAAGGCCGCTTTCAGGTCGGTGACACCTTTGAGCGACACGATTTCGGGAGGCGACGGATAAAGGTTGGTGCATTCCAGAAGCGCGTAATCGACACCTGCCTCGTCGAGGATAGCGACAGAGGCGCGGATCGTTTCAATCGTCTGCATGCCGGTCGACATGATGATCGGTTTGCCCATGGCGGCGATGTGGCGAATGAGCGGGAGGTGATCCGCCTCGCCAGAACCGATTTTGAAGCCGGGCACGCCAATCTCGTTCAGAAAATCGGCAGCGGCGCGCGAAAACGGTGTCGAAATGTAGATCATCCCGAGATCTTCGGCATGCTTTTTGAGCGCGATTTCATCGTCTTTGGAGAGCGCGCATTCTTCCATCACCTCCCAGATCGATTTGCCACCGGCATTGGGGGGGAGAACGGATTTGGCTTCTTCGGTCATTTCGTCCCAGACGAAGTGCGTCTGGTGCTTGACGATTTC
>CALLWO010000172.1 GCA_938016355.1 uncultured Boseongicola sp.
TTCAAGCCCATCTCGATCAACCCGACCCTTGGAACGCAAAGCTCGCGTTCGCGACCTTCGCCACCCTGCCAACCAACGATTAATCGCGCGCCACCAATGCATCCCGCGCCGCGCGCATTTGCGTCAAAGCCTTGAGCGATGCCGGCGTTCCACAAACCCAATTCGGGTTTGTGCGCACGCGTGGAATGCCCGCCAGCGCAGGGTGATCCGTGATCGCCTCCGAACGTGACGACCCGGGGTAAGCCGCGCCGGTGATAATCACATCCGGCGTGTTCATCAGCAATTCTTCCAGCGACAATGTTCCCCCGCCCGCGCGCCCAAGCCGCACCGCAAGATTGGCAAATCCTGCGCGTTCGATGATGTCATTGCTGAGCGTCCCAAGCCCCAGCGAATACCCGTTGGCAAAGAAAAACGCCGCCTCGGGAAGCGCGCCTGTCGCCACACCCACATCCGCCAATCCGGCCTCAAACTCAGCGGCCATTGCCTCGGCAACGTCTTCCCGCCCAAGTGCCTCTCCAACTGCGCGAACAACGCCAGCAACCTCGTCCAGTCGCTGAACGATGGGGAATTGCAAAACTTCAATGTCCAGATCCCTGAGCAACTGAATGGCAATCGGATCCGACCATTCGTTCGCCAAAACCAGATCAGGTGCCATCGCGTAAATTTCTTCCGCCCGTCCGTCGTTCAATTGCAAACCGCGCGCTTCTTCGACGTATAGCGACGAGAGCGGATCGACAGAAATGCGGGTCACGGAAATAAGCTGCCCCGGTGCTGCGATGTCCATCGCCAACTGATCCGTGCAAAGGTTCATCGACACCACGCGCGCGGGCGCCTCCGCCAAAGAAACGGCCCCAACGCACGAAAGCATCAGGGCCGAAAAGGCAATTTTCAGATCAAAACGACGCACGAAGCCCAACAAAGACCGAACGCCCCGGCATGTTGTAGGTGTCAACCGTCTGATAATCCGCATCAAACAGGTTCTCGACACGCAGATACGCATCCATGCTGTCAGAGATCTCGTAAGTAAGCGTCGCATTTGCCACCGCATAATCGTCCAGCGGCCCCGAAATGTCGACGATGTCGCGAGCAACCTGCACATCGACCGACGCCCCAAGGCGCTCGGTCAAATCGCTGGCCACGCCAAGGCTCAACTCATGACGTGGAACGCGCAGCGCTCTGGCCGTCCCGGTTTTTGCATCGGTGAATGTGTAACCACCGAACAACGTCGCCGCTCCCAGCGCCCACTCGCCTGCAAATTCAATGCCTTGTGTAACCGTTTTGTCCGCACTTTGCGCATAGCTGAACGTGTCGAAACTATACTCGATGAGATTGTCGATCTCGCTTCTGAACAACGTTGCCGAAACGACGCCGCCGTCATAGGCCTTTTCGATACCCAACTCTGCGCCAATGCTTTCTTCTGGCAGCAAATCTGGATTGCCCGTGCCAAATCCGGCAAAACGCTCATAAAGCGAAGGTGCGCGATAGCCCGTCGCCAATGACGCGCGATAGGTCAAACCGTTGCCCCCACGGTGCACCAACGCCAGGCGACCCGTCGTTTGGTCGTCAAAGTTCGAGTAAACATCGTGGCGCAACGAAAACGAAAGATCGGTCATATCCGACAAAGCATATTGCGCTTCGCCAAAGACACCGCCGTTTGAATCGTCCCCTGAATCACCACCAGATGTGAATTCCTCTTCAACCCAGTCCGCACCAAAGGCCAATTGCAAAGCCGGCGAAACATCTGTGGTCCCAAGGTACGAAACCTTCGTGCGATCACCGGTGAACGGAAGCAGGAAACCACCGCCCAAATTTTCCACCCGGTCGCGACGGAACGTCGATACGGCAAACTCGTGATCCACCCGATCACCTGCGACTTTGGCGAAGACGCGCGCGCCAAAACGCTGCCCATCCGATCCACCGTCCGGGCGCACTGGACCCGGGATCATCGGATCAAAGTTCGCGTTGTCAAACTCGGTCACCTCATCCGCAAAGAAAAGCGAACCACCAAGCGTGACGCTCTCAGACACATCCTCGGAAACCGAGAAAGTCAGCATGGATTGCTGAAATCCGTCGTCCTCGGTGTCTTCCTCGCGCGCCGAAAATCCGTCCGTTACAATGCGCGACAGCGACATGGCGATCTCTGTGTCGTCATCAAGGTAGCCAAAGCTCACCGCCGCACTTGCCGACCCATAACTGCCGACCTCCAAGCTCGACTGCCCGGACGTCCCAAGCGTTTCGGGCCGCCAAGACGTGATGTTGATCGCCCCGGCAATCGCGTCCGAACCGTAAACGGCTGTTTGCGCGCCCTTGGCCACTTCGATGCGCCCAACGCCCGCTTTGGTGAACTGTCCAAAGTTGAAAAGGTTCTGCGTCGCCGCTGGGTCCGTCACGTCGATGCCGTCAAACGTCACGCCAACGTAGTAGCTCGACAAGCCGCGAATGCGCACACCGCTTTCGGTGCCCAAACCGCCATTCGACGAAAGGCTGATCCCCGGCAAGCGGTTCAGCGCGTTCTCAACACCCTGACCAACAAACGCCAGCTCCTCGCCTTCAACGATCTCAACGGTCGTCCCCGTTCGGTTCACTTCAACCGGCAAAAGTCCAGAAAAAACAAACGCTTCATCCAATTCGATCACACCCTGCGCCATCGCGCTTCCGGGCAAGATCGCCGCTGCGCTCAGCAGCAAACACGTCTTCAATTGCATAGCACCCCACTCCAATGCTTGGCGGCGCCCCAATCAGGTCGCCATTTCAAAATTGTCATTGGAAAAGACAGCTTTCCCGCAGACGGTTCACGAAATCACCGCTGCGGAAGGCCGCCGTTCTCTCTCACCCCGAGAGAAAACCGGGTGACAGCCTTGGCAGGTCTCCTGGCTTGCGGGTCGTCGCTTGGGCCTGCCTTCCCGGGAAATCTGTCCCAGTGGCGTCGTTAGCCCTTGCTCACCGCCTACAGTTGCGGGGGCAGCCGCGGAGTTGGGAATTTCCCGAACCGCGTTCCCTTTTCACCGAACACACGCAAAGCGCGCGCCCGAAACCAAAGCCTGCTCGGACTACGCCTTGGTTAAAGATGAGTCAACAAGTGGCGCCGACATCTCGAGCGCCAAAACCGGCATGCGGCTTAAACGGCGGCGCGAAGCCGCGCCATCGCGTCCACCAAAATGCGCCGGGCGGAAGCTTCGCTGTCGGTTTCGACATAGCAACGCAACTCGGGCGCATTCCCCGAAGGACGCACTGTCACGATCGTCCCACTGTCGAACGTGAACCGCGCGCCTTCTGTCGTTTCGACACGCGTGACCTTGCCCAATCCGTCGGGAAGAACGGACAAATCCCCGTCTAGCAACGCCGCCGCAATCGCCGCGCCGCGCGTCGTGGGCACATCTTTGATCCGATCCGTCGCCGTGCGGCGTTTCGGCAATCGCGCGACCAGTTCGGCAACCATCCCGCCGCGCGAAGCTTCCAGCACCGCAACAATCGGCAGCATCGCATCGCGGGTCATCAACGGCTCCAGAAACCGCCCCCGTCTGCGCACGCGATAGCCAAGCAAAACGCCGCCGTTTGGCTCGTACCCAACAATCCGAAGCTTCGGATCCCGGTCGCGCCGCCGCATCCCCGCAATCACATAGGGCGAACCGATCTTTACCCGGTCGATCTGTTTGAAGGCGCCCATCTGCTCGACCAGAGTGTTCGACGACACCGGTGTCACAATCGCATTGGCCCCAAGCGCACGCGCAGTCAGCGGCCCCAGAACATCGCCCGGCACCACGTTGCCCGCGTTATCCGTCAAAAGCGGCCGGTCCGCATCGCCATCCGTTGACACGACCGCGTCCAGCCAATGCTCCTTCGCCCAGATCGCGAGCCGGGCGCGCAACTTGTCGTCAATCGCTTCGGTGTCCACGGGAATAAACGCCTCAGACCGGTCAATCACCACGACATCCGCGCCCAATGCTTCCAAAATCTGCGGCAAAACCTCGCGCGCCGCCGAGCTTTGAGCCCAAAACCCCACGCGCAGACCTGCCAACGCATCCGCCCCGAAAAAGTCGACATAACGCGCCGCGTAAGCCATCCGCGCATCGTTCGAAATCACGTCATCAACGACGACACCGCCCTGCATTTCCAAAGCGTCCGCGCCTGCGCCAAGCCGCGCCTCGTCTTCCTTGGTGATTTCGCCGTTCGCCGTGTAAAATTTCAATCCGTTGCGATCGGCTGGAATATGCGACCCGGTGACCATCACCGCCAACGTCGCCGACGTTTCAGCCGCCAGCGCCAAGGCCGGCGTCGGCAACACGCCACAGTCAATCGCCGTCAATCCGACGCTTTGCGCCCCGATTGAAACAGCATGCGCGATGCGCGGCGATGACGCGCGCAAATCCCGTCCGATCAATACCGTTCCATCGTGGTCGAAAAGCCGCGCAAACGCAGCCACATATCGCGCTACCAGATCGTCGGTCAGCGCCTCCGCTACCCCGCGCAATCCGCTGGTGCCAAATGCCACATCATTTTGGGTCATTGAGCCGTTCATAGTCCCAATCAATACCAAGTCCACCTGTCTTTTTGAACCAATTGCACAAAGATTGCAGCCTGTTAGGTTAACTTTCGCGAAACAGGACACACCAAATGCTGCGAAATACCGGATTTCTTGCCAGCGCGTCACCCGCGCTCATGGAAACGCTTGAAAACCTTGCGACCGAGGTGTCGCTCAAAAAAGGCGAAACGCTCTTTTCACATGGCGACAGTGGCGATGCATTCTTTGTTGTGGCCTCAGGCAGCCTTGATGTGAACGTCGTATCTGCCGAGGGTCGCAAACTTTCGCTGTGCGTGATGCGCAAAGGGGAAGCATTGGGGGAAATCTCTCTCTTTGATCCCTCCGAGCGCACCGCCACCGCGACGGCAATTGAGCCGACAAAACTTCAACGCATCGCAGCGGCCGATCTCAAACGCGCCATCGAAAACGATCCCGCACTGGCCACCGATCTTTTGATGTTGGCGGGGCGGCGCATGCGCTGGATGGCTACACAAATCAGCGAACAGGCGTTGATGCCGCTCAGCGCCCGGCTCGCACGGCGTATCCTTTATCTTGTCGCGGCCAGCGAAAGTCCGGACGCAACGCTGGTAATGAGCCATGCACGTCTGGCCGAATTCGTCGGCGCCACCCGCGAGGCGGTGTCGCGGATGCTGAGTGATTGGAAAAAAGACGGGCTTGTCGAGCTCTCACGCGGCGGCCTTCAGATCATCGACCAAACCGGCCTCGAAGACCTGGCCGACGCGGACCTTCTTTAAAACTCATTAACCAATGTGACCTTCATCACAGACCGACCGGGGCGACTCGGGCGAAGGTAAAGACGTTCCGTGTAACGAGTCTCTTCCTAAGTGCGAAAATTTTCGTGTGTCTCCCGCGGTTCGGGTCGGTCTGGAAACGTCCCCCCAGACTCTCACATGGCCCGAACCGCCACACAAATAACGTTTGAATTAAGGTTTGTCCGAATGACGCAAATACCTGCTCCGCTCTTCTCCGCCAAAGGCTCGGCGATGCCAGTGATGATCGACGATCCCCGGATGTCGACAATTTTCGGACTTGGTCAAACTCAGATGCGACCCGATGGAACCTTGCGTGAAAACTGGCTTCTGGCCGAAGCGCTCAACCGCCACCGCGCGGCAATCGCAGCGCGCTTGGGCACGCGGTCTTCCGATCTCGCCGACACCGCTGGCAACGCCTTGCGCCTTCCCGTCGAATGCGTGCGCATTTCCGGCCTTGGCGAAGATTTCTGTGACGGCGACACCGTGGCACTTGATATGGGCGTTGTTCCGGCCCCCGAAACGGCTTGGCGCAGCCTCACCAACCTGCGCAGTCAGGTTTGCGAAACCATTCGCGTCGAAATCATCACCAGCTTTCAACGCGCTGATTGCAAAGGCGCGCCCGATCTGCCCGCACCTCTCACGTCCAGAAACACAGACCCGGCTGCGCACCGCGCCACCGACATGGCTGCCCGTGGCGCCGCATGGCAAGCCGCCGCCGACCTGCGTCAGGTGCCCCATTGCGCAGACATCGAAATCGCAGGCCCCTTACATTTGAACGGGGCGGGCCTTTTGGACGCGGATATGCTGCTCCAACTCGCCGATCGCGCCGACGCCAGCCATTCCGCGGATCCAAACCTCGTCATTCTCGAACGCGAGCTTCACGTCTTCGATACGCCGCGCGACGGCGAACGCGTGAGCATTGATGTCTCAAACATCCGCGAAGCCGGGGGCGAGCGCAGCTATGCCACCTTCCGCAATGGCGGCGGCCAAGCCATCGCCGTGCTCGGAACATTGCGCGCCTCTCGTCAGGACTCGCCGCTACACCGCTAAAACGCGCACGCCAAAATCCAACTCTGGCCCCCTCGCCCGAACACAGCTACGTTCAGCACCGAACGTCGAGGGAGCATCAGACACATGGCAAAAATTCTCATCATTGGTGGCGGCGGCATGGTCGGCCAAAAGCTGGCCAACAGCCTCGATGATAGCCCCCTGATCAGCGACGCCGACGACATTACGCTGTTTGATATCGGCTTTCCCGCCGTCGGCGCTCCCGCCGATGCCCGCATCAACGGCAATGTCACCGATGCGGGCGCGATCACCAAACTGATCCGCAAACGCCCCGATGTCATTTTCCATCTGGCCTCCATTGTCTCCGGCGAAGCCGAGACCAACTTTGACCTCGGCTGGGACGTGAACGGAGAAGCATTCTGGTCTTTCCTTAAAATCCTTCGCGCCGAACATCTCGCTTCTCAAGGCAATTGGGTGCCCCGCGTGGTGTTCACATCCTCCATCGCCGTCTTTGGTGCGCCCTACCCCGACAAAATCGACGACGAATTTCTTTCGGCCCCGCAAACCAGCTATGGCGCGCAAAAAGCCATCTCCGAACTCATGCTCTCGGACTTTTCGCGCAAAGGCTTCCTGAACGGCCTCTCCATCCGTCTGCCCACCATCTGCGTGCGCCCTGGAAAACCCAACCTCGCTGCATCATCGTTCTTTTCAGGCATCATCCGCGAACCGCTGAACGGCAAGGATGCAATCCTTCCGGTGCCAAGCGACGTGCGCCACTGGCATGCCAGCCCCCGCGCCGCCGCCGGGTTCCTTCGCAAAGCAGGCACGCTTGATCTGGCCCAAGTCGGAACCCGCCGTGCGATGAACCTCCCCGGTGTCTCCTGTACGGTGGAAGAACAAATCGAAGCGCTGCGCGACATCGCCGGCAACGACGTTGTGGCCCGCATCAAACCCGAACCCGACGCCGCTATTATGGAGATCGTCAAAGGCTGGCCGCGCAACTTCAACCCCGAGCGCGCCTTGTCACTCGGCTTCAAAGCCGAAGACAATTTCCACCAGATCATCCAGACTTACATCGACGACGACCTGCCCAACGCCTAAAGCGATTGCGGCGTCACGATCTCGAACCGCGACGGTCGAAGCTCCACCGGCTCTGACGCCATCCGATGGTGGTGCAACAGATATCGCGCAATCATCTGCGCGTCACGGCGCAGATCGTGATGAATAACAAAACTCAGCCGCCGCGCCTCCAACAGCGCCCTGTTCGCGCGATCAAGATCGTGCCCCGCAAACACATCGCACGTCCGTCGCGCCTCATCGAACGCATCCAGAACCGCGCGATTGCCACCACCGGGTGAATACACAGACCGAATATCCGGATGATCTGCCAAGGCCCCCGCCACTACATCACGTGTCGACCGCTGTAACCCCATGCCTTCGGACACGCGCACGATTGAAACATGCGGAAAATGCGCCGCCAATTCGGCGCGAAACCCCGCCTCGCGCGCATCTTCTCCGGCAAATCGCACACTGGAAAGGTTGACCAATACAGACCCCGGCGCGTTTCCCAGCATTTGGCCCATCAGCCCCGCCGCGGCGCACCCGGCTTTGACGTTATCCATCCCGACATACCCCGCCCGTGCAGGCTCCGGTAAATCGGTGACAAAGGTCAAAACCGGAATGCCCGCGCCCTGCAACGCAATCGCCTCCTTGACGATCTCGCTGTGCTCGGGGGCTTTCAAAACCACACCGTGGCTGCCCCGCCGCCGGATCGCGCGCAAAACGGAAACGATCTGTGCCGCCCCCATTGTCTCACCAATGTGGAAACGCACCGACACCTGCTTTGGCCCAAGGGCTGCCAATTCCGCCTCAAACGCGGCGCGCACGGCCTCTGAAAATCGCCGCGGCGCCTCCATCACCACGTCAATCGACACCGCGCGCCCGGCCAGTCCGGCCGCCCCGTACTGGCGCTCAAGTTCCTCAATCGCATCCGCAACCCGCGCCCGCGTCGTCGCCCGCACGCCGGACCGCCCATGCAAAACGCGATCCACCGTGGCAAGGCTCAACCCGGCCTGAAACGCCACTTCTTTCAAAGGAAACCGATGTGTCATTCTCTATAATTGAGGTGTTTTTGAGGTGTTTTCCATCAAAATCCCCCACAACACGCGCTAAACTTTGGCAACATCACCGATCTCAAAGGCAACGGCCATGAACGCTCCCGACAAACCAATCCAGCCAATACCCTCCCCGTGGCTCGCGTCAGACGCGGGCGACTTCGATGCGTTCTGCGCCGAAATGGCCACCACCACCGATCCCCGCAATGTCCCGCGCGCCACCGAAATCGCCCGGAACATCCCGATCTACGACGGCGATGATGTCCGCAATGCCGCCAAAGACGACAGCGAACGCGTCGCCTTGCTGTCAGAATGGAACGGCGTGTTCGATCAGGGGCCCGGTGTCCTCGTGATCAAAAATGCAATGCCCGACCTCGCAATTGTCGATGCAGCAACGGCCGTGTTCGAGCGCCTGATCGACGCCGAACGCGAAAGCGGCGCCGGCGGCGGCGACCACTTCGCCAAACCCGGCGCCAACGATCGCGTCTGGAACGCCGCGCAAAAACACTGCCTCGCAGATCCCGAAAACTTTGCGGCCTACTTCTCCTCCGACGCCATTGCGCTGGCGTCCTGCGCATGGCTCGGGCGCGGCTATCAACTGACGGCTCAGGTCAATCGCGTAAACCCCGGCGGTGCCGCCCAAAAAGCGCATCGCGACTACCATCTCGGCTTTATGACTGCGGATCAGCTCGCCACCTACCCGGTGCAGGCCCACAGGCTTTCGCCCGCCCTGACGCTGCAAGGCGCGATTGCCCATTGCGACATGCCCGTGGAAAGCGGCCCGACCATGCTCCTGCCATTCTCCCATCGCTTCACCGAAGGCTACGTCGCCTTCAACCGACCCGAATTTCAGGACTATTTCGCCCAACACCACGTGCAACTCCCGCTTGAAAAAGGCGACGCGCTCTTCTTCAACCCCGCTCTGATGCACGGCGCAGGCACCAACCGGTCAAGCGACATCCAACGTTTGGCCAACCTCCTGCAAGTCGGCTCCGCCTTCGGTCGCTCCATCGAAACGGTCAATCGAACAGACATGGCCAAAGCCCTCTACCCCGTGCTGCAAACCGCAAACTTTGACACACGCGCCCGCGCAAACGTCATCGCCGCCAGCGCAGAAGGCTACGCCTTCCCGACCAACCTCGACCGCGATCCACCGGTCGGCGGCCTGATCCCGAAATCGCAAGCCGAACGCATGGAAGACGCGCTAAACGAAGGCCTCTCCCCGGACGCGTTCAACCAAATGCTCGACACCTACGACGGATCACGATCCGCCTGATCTTCATTTTTCCAGAAAATACTCGAAATAAAAGCGCCGACCGCGAAAGCGGTCGGCGCGGATCGGTGCGCGTCAGCGCGACGAAAACGTGTCATCACTTCGAAAGCGTTTCCGCCAAACGCATCAGCGTGACCGCTTCGGCGCGATACCCAAAGGGATCATCGCCGCGCGCACTCAAGGCCAGATCAATCGCCTCCGACCAGCCCCAGGCACCCTGAAATTCACCGCCGCGCAGCAATTCACCAAAGCCCGCCATGGCAACCGAGAACCGCGCATCTTCACCAGCCTCACCCTGCCCCGGCAAAATCGGCTCCTCGATGAGAATACTCGTGGCTGCCCCCGGCTCTTTATAACGCAACTTGAAAAACCCAAGCTCCTCGGACACGGATGTCGCGGCCTCGCCATCCCCGTAGCGCAGTGGCCCAGTGCGCACAGCCTCTGACCCAACCGGCGTCACCTCATAGATCGCTGTCACCGAATGCCCGGCTCCAATATCCCCTGCGTCCACACGATCGTTGTTGAAATCCTCCCGCGCCAGTGCCCTCGTTTCATACCCCACCAATCGATATTCAGCGATTTGCGCCGGATTGAACTCGACCTGAATTTTCACGTCATTCGCTATCGGGAACAACGCGCCGGTCAACTGATCCACCAAGACCTTGCGCGCCTCCGACAGCGTGTCGATATAGGCCGCCGTGCCATTGCCGTTCTGCGCCAGAGCCTGCATTGTCGCATCGTCAAGATTGCCGCGCCCAAAGCCAAGAACGCTCAAATACGTCCCGCTTTCGCGCTTGTCGGCAATGAAGTCCTTCAGCGCATCAGGATTGCTCAAACCGACGTTGAAATCGCCGTCCGTCGCCAATATCACCCGCGTGACCTCGCCGTCCCCGGCCATGCTTTCGGCCACTTGATAGGCCTGCTGCAAGCCCGCCTGCCCGGCCGTTGAACCACCCGCCGACAATCGCTCCAACGCGCCCAAAATGACCGTTCGCTCGGCTGC
>CALLWO010000173.1 GCA_938016355.1 uncultured Boseongicola sp.
CAGCAGTATCTTGCGAAAAACCCGGCAGGCTATTGCGGCATTGGTGGCACTGGCGTGACCTGCCCGATCGGAACCGGCGTTTCAGCCTGAAAGCTGGCCTCGGGAAAGCGCCCTTTCCCGGGGCCGCTCGGTCGCGAACTCTAGCATATGGCATTGACGCCAAATTGCTCTGCCCTTAGGCGGTCGAATTATGAGCACATGGACCGCATTAACGACATTAAAAGACAAATCTCAGGCCGAAGCGCTTGGGCTGGCCTTGGAAGCGATTGAACCCGCGCCAACCGGCGTGGGTGTTTTCGAGATCGAAGATGGAAGCGACACTTGGGAAGTTGGCGCGTATTTCGTCGAAGCCCCTGATGAGATTTCGCTTGCGTTGATGGCTGCGGCTCATGGGGCGCGTGATTTCGTCGTGTCAGAGATCCCGGATCAGGATTGGGTCGCCCATGTGCGCCGCGAACTTCAGCCGGTCGAAGCGGGACGCTTCTTTGTCTATGGAAGCCACGACGCGGATCGCGTCCCAGAAGGCCGGATCGCGCTTCTGATCGAAGCGGCTATGGCGTTTGGCACCGGCCACCACGGAACAACCCTTGGATGCCTGCGGGCGCTGGATCGCCTTCTGGAGCAAGGCGAGACCAAGCAGTCAGTTGCCGACATCGGTTGCGGCACGGCCGTTCTTGCGATGGCGGCGGCCCGGGTCTTTCCCAATACGGTCCTTGCCTCCGATATTGACCCGGTTGCGGTGGAAGTGGCGCGCGAAAACGTGGCCGCAAACAGGCTGTCGGAGCGCGTAACCTGCGTAACGGCGGCGGGCTTTGACGACGACAATTTGCAAGGAGAAGGGCGATTCGACCTGATTTTCGCAAATATCCTGATGGGCCCTTTGAATGAGATGGCTCCAGACCTTTCAAAAGCCGTCAAACAGGGCGGACATGCGATTCTTAGCGGTATTCTTAACGAACAGGCGGATATTGTTGCCGCCAGATATGCCGAATTTGGGTTCAATACTGCCTTTAGGGAAGAGATTGTTGACTGGACGACGTTAACGCTCGTCAAAACCACCTGAATTTAAGCGAAAGCTAGTCATTTCCTACAGTTGCGCCACAATGGCGCCATATTCACGGGGAATCTTACCAGTATCGGTTCTCGAGCCGAGGAATGGAGATTAGACGATGGCTGCTTATCAGTTTGAAGAGTTTGAACGGCGCATGCGACGGATTAACCGTCGCCACACCAAGTTGAGCCAAGGCTATGTGACATCTATCAATGATGATGGACTTGTCGTGGCAAAACCGCGCCGAAGAGCAAACGGGGCGACCCTTCGGGGCGTCGCGCTGATGATTGCAGTCATTCTGGTTTTCAAAGGATTTTTGCACGCGCAGCTTGGCCCTGAAGGCTATGCAGACCGCGTGGACAGACTGGCAAGTGGCAACTTCGTCGAGCAGGCGGGCGCTTGGGTCATGACGGCGGACCCTGTAACGCTTTGGTTGTCCGGAAACTTGGTTTCCCTCGTGCGTTAAGGATGCGGCGGGCAAATCGCCCGACCATTTGAAACGCTCAACAAAAAAACGGCCGCTTCCAAAATAGGAAGCGGCCGTTTTCCTTGAGGTGGTCGGCAGTAATTACATGCGTGCGTGACGCGAGATCATGTCGATGTCCGCGCCTGTCAGACCGATGTCGTCAAGCTCGTAGGCAGACAGTTGGGACAGGGCGTCGCGTGTGCGACGCGCGTCATTCCAGCCAACAAGCGCTGCGATGACATTCGCAACGGTTCCAAACACCCAGTCAGCAGCAGTGACCGAAACGTTTTGCGAGCGGGAGAAATCAAGAAGTGCCATTGCAGTCGTCCTTTGTGTGTTTGTAGGGCGGTTGCCCGATGCGGTTGATGGGCATTTAGACGGGAGCGGGCCGTTCGACAACCGTTGGAATCGCATGTCCGCTATGCGATGCGTGCATGGGTCAAAATTCGGCGTAAGCCTTTTCCCTGAAACGATAAATTAGTAGGGAAATGATCCGGAAACGACGCATTTTCCGTGTCTCGGCGTCGTTTTTTGACCTCTTCAGCTCGGAATAAATAAATCGCACCATTTTCATCAAATACCTCTGGATTGCGCCCATCTAACGTGCGGCCCGCGGCGCGATCTGTTTGGCATGACAAAACAACAAGCTTTGCAAGATGTTCGCGTTTCGTGCTAACCGTTTCGAAAGAACAAAAATGAGCAGGTTACTTGATGCGTGTAATGGGATTGGACCCGGGGCTTCGCGCGCTCGGTTGGGGTGTGATCGACGTCACCGGGTCACGGTTGTCGCACGTGGCCAACGGCATATGCCGAACCTCGACCGGGGATCTGGGGCCAAGACTGGCCGCGCTTTTTGAAGAACTCACGCTCATCTGGGACCGCTTTCAACCCGACACGGCAGCGGTTGAGCAAACCTTCGTCAACAAAGACGGTGCAGGCACGCTGAAATTGGGACAAGCGCGTGGGATCGCGATGTTGGTGCCGGCAAGGGCAGGGGTCGAAGTTGGGGAATATGCGCCCAATGCCGTGAAAAAGGCCGTCGTGGGTGTTGGTCATGCGGACAAGAAACAAGTTGCGCATATGGTGAAGATGCAACTCCCCGGAGTGGATATCGCAGGGCCCGATGCGGCCGATGCGTTGGCCATCGCCATTTGTCACGCCCATCTTGCGCAATCGGCACGTCGTATCAAACAGGCCTTGGCATGATCGGGCGGATCGCGGGGCGCGTGGATGTGCGTGGGAAAGACCACGTTTTGATCGATGTGCGGGGTGTCGGTTATATCGTTTATGTGAGCGAGCGTACTTTGGCGGCCTTGCCACGGGTTGGCGAGGCGGCGGCCCTTTATACAGATCTTTTGGTACGCGAAGATAATTTACAGCTATTTGGGTTCACGTCACTTGTCGAAAAGGAATGGCACCGCTTGTTGATGGGGGTTCAGGGGATCGGCGCGAAAGCGTCTATGGCGATCCTGGGGACTTTGGGGCCTGATGGTGTATCGCGTGCAATTGCCTTGGGCGACTGGGCGTCCGTCAAAGCCGCGCCCGGGGTCGGGCCGAAAATTGCACAGCGTGTCGTGAATGAGTTGAAAGGGAAGGCGCCTGACGTGATGGCCATGGGGGCCGCGGGCATAGAGCCAGCGCCGACACTGAACGCACCCGAAGATGACGGAGCCGTTCTCGAAGCCGTACCTGCCTTTGACACCCATGTGGCGAGCGCAGAGGCAGAGGCCCTATCGGCGCTCCAAAATCTGGGGTACAGCCCAAGCGACGCGGCACGTGCGGTCGCAGAAGCCGCCGGAACCGACGGATCAGCCGACACCGCAACGCTGATCCGTGAAGCGTTGAAACGACTGGCGCCAAAGGGATGATCCGGAATGCGTATCCAACTTGCGCCCCGCTGACGCGGGTCGCGGTGAGCGAGGGGTTGCACCCCTCGCGCTCCCCGATGAGTATTTCTGGAAAAATGAATTTGAAAGTCGCGCGGTAATGTCAGAGCCTGACCCAGACCTTCGCCCAGAGAGGCGCCCCGAGGATGCGGACCGCGCATTGCGCCCGCAGACGCTTGATGCGTTCATCGGGCAAGCCGAGGCACGCGCCAATCTTTCGGTTTTTATTGAGAGTGCGCGGCGGCGTCAGGCCGCCATGGATCACACGTTGTTCCATGGGCCTCCTGGCCTTGGGAAAACCACGCTCGCGCAAATCATTGCCCGGGAATTGGGCGTGAATTTCCGGATGACCTCCGGGCCGGTTCTGGCGAAAGCCGGGGATCTGGCGGCGATTCTGACCAATCTGGAAGCGCGTGATGTTTTGTTCATTGACGAAATTCATCGTCTGAACCCTGCTGTCGAAGAAGTGCTTTATCCCGCGCTCGAAGATTTTGAGTTGGATCTTGTGATCGGCGAGGGGCCAGCAGCGCGCACAGTTCGGATCGAATTGCAACCATTCACATTGGTTGGGGCGACGACGCGTCTTGGGTTGTTGACGACACCGTTGCGGGATCGGTTTGGCATTCCGACGCGTCTGAACTTTTATTCCAACGACGAATTGTTCGAGATCGTGACCCGTGGCGCGCGCCTTTTGGGAATAGAGGCCGACGATGCTGGCGCGCGGGAAATTGCACGACGCGCGCGCGGGACACCCCGGATCGCAGGGCGATTGTTGCGCCGTGTCGTTGATTTCGCATTGGTGGAAGCGGACGGTAAGCTGACCAAAGCTCTTGCTGACAATGCGTTGACGCGTCTTGGGGTTGACGCGCTTGGGCTTGATGGGGCGGACCGGCGGTATCTTCGGCTGATTGCCGAGAATTATCAGGGGGGGCCAGTTGGGGTCGAAACGCTTTCAGCCGCATTGTCTGAAAGCCGGGATGCGATTGAGGAAGTGATCGAACCTTACCTTTTGCAACAAGGGCTCATTCAGCGCACACCGCGCGGTCGTATGCTGGCGGCAAAGGCCTGGACGCATCTTGGGTTGGCCGCGCCCGACCCCCGATCTCAGGGCAGTCTTCTTTAGGGGCTGGTCTTGACCAATTAGGGGCGGTAGCCAATCGATATGGATCACGATGAAGTCGCCAGATTTTTTACACGTGCAGACGGCGAATATGCTTTTGCCCGCTGGGGACGACCGATTTCGCCTGTCGTTTTTGGCGTTGACGACGCAACGCTGAGCGTGGTCAAGGGCGCGATCGAAGCGGTGGTCGCGCTTGCCGGGCACAAGATGGCCGAGCACGACCCGGAACTGGGCGTCAATCTGCTTGTGTTCTTTTTCCGCGAATGGTCTGAACTGACCGAAACGCCTGACCTTGATCGTCTTGTGCCCGACCTTGCGCCGTTGGTTGCCCGGCTTGAAGACGCGGATGCCAACCAATACCGACATTTTCGTTTTGATGAAGCCGGTGGGATCAAGGCGGTGTTCGCATTCGTGCGCATGGACGCGGCGCTCTCGGACATTCCGGCTGAAGACATAGCACTTGCCCAGGCCGCGCAATGCATCCTTTTGTGGTCGGACGTTGCCTTCAAATCGAGCGGCCCGCTTGGCAAAGTTGGGGAGAATCTCGTGCTTCGCCCCGATGTGGCGTCGATCATTCGCGCGGCATATGATCCGGTGATGCCGACGGTTGCGAGCGACGCATCCCACGCATTGCGCCTCGCCGCGCGCATGGAACTGATGCAATGACCCACAGTATCGACGTTCATGTCTACTACGAAGACACGGATCTGGCGGGGATCGTCTATTACGCCAATTACCTGAAATATATCGAGCGTGGGCGCACCGAATTCGTGCGCGCCCTTGGTGTGGATCAGACGGCACTCAAGCGGGAACACGGTATCGTTTTTGCGGTGCGTCGTGTCGAAGCCGACTACATTGCGCCTGCGAAATTCGATGACGACCTTGTGGTCGAAACGCGCATGTTGACCACTAGCGGCGTACGCATCGTTATGGAGCAGCACGTCATCCGAAATGGAGAGACACTGTTTTCCGCCATTGTGACCCTTGTGGCGCTTACGTCCGAAGGTCGTCCTGCCCGTTTGCCACGCGATATCAGGCAAACTCTTGCCTGAACCATTGTGCCGCAGCGTCGCTCAAGGCTTCGTGATGGCAATTGGTGTGGTGATCCGCTAAATTCCTGCCAAACGAGGGACCCGAAGAAAAACCAATAAGGGTCGGCAGAAAGAGCAGGACGAATGGAAGCGGATAGCCTTGTGCTGGCGCAAGAGATGGATTTCTCGATGTGGGCTTTGTTCGCCCGCGCCACACTCACAGTAAAACTTGTTATGATATTGTTGATCATTGCCTCGCTTTGGAGCTGGGCAATCATCGCGACAAAAACCATGGATTATCGCAAAGCGCGCGCGGAAACCGGCGCCTTTGAAGAGGCGTTTTGGTCAGGCGAGCCGCTCGATCAATTGTTCGACGCGGTGGGTCCGTCGCCGACTGGCCGGATGGAGCGCATATTTGCCGCCGGAATGACGGAATGGCGACGATCTCATAAAGAGGATGGGGGCATGATCGGGGGTGCGCAAGTGCGCATTGATCGCTCGATGGATGTCGCCATTCAAAAAGAATCTGATGCCTTGCAAACCGGACTCCCGATATTGGCAACAGTAGGCTCGACTGCGCCGTTTGTTGGATTGTTCGGGACCGTTTGGGGCATCATGAACGCGTTCATCGAAATCGGCCAAAGCCAAAGCACGTCCCTCGCGGTCGTTGCCCCCGGCATCGCCGAAGCCCTGCTCGCAACCGGATTGGGGTTGTTGGCCGCAATCCCGGCGGTCATTTTCTATAACAAACTTAGCGCGGATTCAGACCGGATTGTCGGTAATTACGAAAGTTTCGCCGATGAATTCGCGACGATCCTGTCGCGCCAGCTGGACGGCAGTTAAATGAGCGCAGGTGTTATGCAAGGCAGCGATGGCGGCTCGCGGCGGCGTGGCCGACGCAGACGCGCGCGGCCTATGGCAGAAATCAACGTCACCCCGTTTGTTGACGTGATGATGGTGCTTTTGATCATCTTCATGGTCGCGGCCCCGTTGCAAGTGGTCGGCGTTCCCGTTGAATTGCCCCGCACGGCGGCTCAATCCCTTCCGACAGAACAAGAAGAACCTCTGACGGTCACGCTCACGGCTGACGGCGTCACGATGGTTCAGACAACCGAGGTGCAAGACGGAGACATCATCCCGCGGCTTCAGGCGATCCTGAGCGAACGCGCGTCCGACCGGGTGTTCTTGCGCGCCGACGGGGCCATCCCGTATGCGCGGGTTGTGACGGTGATGGGCGCTCTGAACGCTGCTGGTATCACCAATATCGGGTTGGTCACGGACACCGGCGGGCCGCGTCTGAACGGGCAGGGCGGGTGACGCAAATATGCGTACGGGTTGGTATATCTCGGGCGGTGGGCACCTCGCCCTTTTGCTCCTGATCCTCTTTGGTGGTGTGTTTTCGCGCGACCGCATCCCGGAAGTGACGGTCTCTGAGGTCGCGATCATTTCCGAGGCCGAATATGCGGCTCTGACTCCACCGCAAGAGGCGCCCGAAACCCAATCCGATGCGCCTGAAGTGCGCGCACCCTCAGAAGACGAGACGCCCGAGGCTCCAAGCGAGGACACAGCGCCAGAGCTCAATGAACCCGAAGCTGTGGAAACGCCGACGCCGCCGGATGCCCCAGAGATCACGCGACCCGCGCCCATTCCCGAAACTGTCGTGGTGGATGACGCGCCCGAGATTGATTTGCCCGAAACGGATGTCGATGGCACCTCGCTGGAGCGCGACGCGATTGCGACCCCTGCGCCCCGTATCGCTCCCACGCCCTCTATCGCGCCGCCCCCCTTGGCAGAAACTGCGCCGGAACGGGTCGAAGAAACTGCGCCTGATCC
>CALLWO010000174.1 GCA_938016355.1 uncultured Boseongicola sp.
CGGCGCGAATGATGGATGGTCGTTGCAGGATGTCCGGGACCGGCTCGCCGCCTACGACGGGATCGACACCGCGCAGCTACAACGCAATCTCATCGACTTTTTGGCCGAAGTCGCCCCCGTCGCCGACGATCTTGGCATTCGGCTCTGCTGCCATCCCGACGATCCGCCGTGGCCGCTCCTCGGCCTGCCCCGCGTCATGTCTTCGACCAACGATTATGAAACCGTTCTAAACGCCGTTGATCTTGCGGCAAACGGCGCCACACTTTGCACTGGCTCCCTTGGCGTTGCCTCGGACTTTGATGCGCCAGACTTCGTGCGTCGCTTGGGCCCGCGCATCCATTTCGCGCATTTGCGCAACACAAAACGCACAACGATCCACGACGCCAACCGCCCCAATTTCTTCGAAGCGCCGCATCTTGCCGGCGACACGGATATGCCCGCCACGATCAAGGCTCTGATCCAGGAAGAAGCCCGCCGCAAACGCGAAGGACGTTCCGATTGGCGCATCCCCATGCGCCCAGATCACGGACAGGAACTGCTAAATGATCGTGGCGGAAAATCCTTGCCCGGCTATCCGCTCCTTGGACGCATGCGCGGGTTGGCCGAATTGCGCGGCGTGATGGCTGGCGTAGAACACGGCTTGGATTAAAGCCGCAACTTCTGACCAGAACCCGCCGCTTCCTTTATCGCCTCGATCACCCGCAATGTCCGTAAGCCTTCCTCGGCACTCACCAAAGGTGTCGCGCGACCGGCGATAACATCGCAAAAATGCTCCATCTGACAGATCAATGGATCAGCCGCCCCAAACTCCAGCGTTTGCGCCGCAATCGGCTCCCACCAGCTTCGTTTCTCGGGTTGCGACCAAAGCTTCAGATCAGGGACCGACAAACTCCCCCTTGTCCCGGCGATGGAATACGCATGCGCCTCTGTCTTCGGATAGGCTGCATTTTCACCGCTGGTCAGCTCCCACGACCACGGCGAAGGCGCGCTGTCTGTGATTGAAATCGTGCCAATAGCGCCTTTTTGAAACGTCAAAAGCACGCCTGCTGTGTCCTCAACCTCGAACCCGCGCACGATGCTCGATTCCGTTGCCTGCACCGCAATGATCTCGCCGCACAAATGCCGGATCAGATCGACGTCATGAATGAGGTTGATAAAAACCGGACCCGCGCCGGCCTTCCGACGCCAGTCCTGCTCGAAATAATCGTCAGGTTTGTAAAGCCAGAACTGCGCATTGACCGCCACGATCTTCCCAAGTTGCCCATCGTCAATCGCTGCTTTGGCGGCCCGGATCAAAGGGTTGTGGCGCCGATGGTGCCCCACAAGGATGGGCACACCGCTTTTGATCGACGCTTTGTTCAGCGTCATCGCACCGATCACACTATCTGCGATCGGCTTTTCAATCAGCGCCGGAACGCCCGCATTGATACACGCCAATCCGTGGGCCACGTGAAGCTGGTTAGGCGTTGCAATCACGGCTCCGTCGGGGCGCGCAGACGCCAAACATTCTTCTACCTCCGAAAACCACGGAACACCCTCGCTTGCCGCAAGTTCCTTTGCCGCATCGCTTGGATCAACGATGGCGCAAAGACGCGCGCAAGTTTTGACGTGTTCAATGTGACGCCGCCCAATCAGGCCGGCGCCAACAACTGCAATGGAGGGCTTTTCTGTCACGAAAAATGTGCCTTGAACTGATCTATGCAGGCCCGAAAGCCCGCCTCGAAATCCCCGTTTCCAGGGTGATACACGCTTTCGAAACTGATCGCACCGCCATAGTGATCCTCGCGAAGTGCGTCCGCGATCGGCTGGAACTGATCAGCCAATTGCCCCTCTCCCATCCGGGCCACCTCAAGCGTCGCGCGCGGCGTGTCGACAATCACATCCTTGATATGGACATGCCCCAAATAGCCATCCTTCACGGCCTCATACCCATCGGGAAACGCGCGTTCATGGCACCAACAATTGTTCGCCGGATCCCATAGAACCTTAAGCACATCTTTGGCGTTCAAATCGTCGATCAGTTTGCGCGCGGTATAGTTCGAATTCACCATTGTTCCGTTGCCGGTTTCGACGACCAACGTGACACCCGCATCGCGCGCGACGTCGCACGCCGGAGCGATCAACGGCAGGGACTTGTCCCAAGCCCCATGCGCGACATTCCACTTCTCGGCGCCGCCCGACCCCCAAAGGATTTGCTCCTTCTTGTTGGTCATGATCCGCACCAACGGGCTGCCGACGACATGCGCCATCTCGATCACACGTTTCAGCGCATCCATATGTTTGGTGTGCGCCTCATCACCGGGCAAATTGGCAACCGTAAGTCCTGCAAACACGTGACGACTGAGACAGGAAACAGGCTTTCCGCGGTCGCGAAGCAGCCGGTCGATATTGCGAATTTCATCCGGGCTATGATCACCCACTTCGTGTTCGCCAACGAATTGAAGCTCTGCGTATTCCAGCCCAAATTCATCCATTACATCAACGGCATGCGCCAGGTCGCGACTGATGCCATCACAGATAACGCCCAGTTTCATTTCGCGCCCTCCCGATGAAGTTCCGCGCCTATGATGTCCTCAATTACACGCGTACACACCCAGTTGTCGCCATTCGGGAACTTGGTGCGACCCGCGTGGAAAATCTGCATCGCCGCGCCAGCCGTATGAAGCGGTACGCCAAGCTCTTCGCCAAGGTTCATCGAAATCGTCAGGTCTTTATGCATCGTGTTGATGTGACTGCCGGTCCCTTCGAACTGGCGATCAATGATCTTTTCGAGCGCATTATTGACGACACCGCATCCGGCCGAGGATGTCGAAAACACATCCAGCAAAACCTGACCCGGCACGCCCGCTTTGGCAGCCAATGCAGCAGCTTCAAACGTGGCGGAAAACTGTGCGCCGATAAGCGACTGAAGACATGCCTTCACCGTCTGCCCTTCTCCGGGCTTTGTGCCGACGCGGTGGATATTGGCGCTGACCGCCTCCATCACAGGCGCGAAACGGTCCAGAACCTCGTCCGGCGCGGCGGCCATCATCGTAAGCGTCCCGCCCTGTGCGCCGGGAAACCCGCCAGAGACCGGCGTGTCGATCAGATGGAGGCCAGACGCGGCCATGTCCGCTCCAATCTCGCGCGCCTCGCGTGGCTTGATCGTCGCAGTCAAAATAACGGCACCGCCCCGCTTCATATTTGCGACAAGCCCGTTGTCGCCCAATATGACCTCCCTAGCTTCGTCGCCATTCATGACCATGACAAAGACCGCATCCGCATGCCGCCCAACCTCGCCCGGATCAGTGGCGCAATGACCACCCATGCCTTCAAACGCGGCCATTCGATCCGGCAAAAGATCAATGCCCCAAGTTTCAATTCCATTGGCAATCAAGTTCTTAGCAAGACCCGATCCCATATCTCCCATACCGATAACACCTGCACGCATGATAACCTCCTTTGAGTGCATTTGATGGGCGTCAGCGCCCGAATGTACGAGGGATTTCACACGTCTGAAGCGACGCCGGGCGGGTCCAGTAGACACCCCCTGCCCGTGTGAGGCGTTCAAGCGTCTCACATGCTGACGACAGCATGATTGGAAAATCTTTTCAATGGTTTTGCGGTACTGCCAATGGCACCAAAACTTCGAGGTCCGTGGGTCGAACGCCCCGCACTCCTGCGCCTAACAAATCGAAAAGTTCGTCAGTCTCAAAACGCCAATAACCCAAAAGAAGACGCCGAAATGGCAACTCCTGTAGTTGGGCATCTTTAGCTCTCCGGCGGCGCGCCGCCTTCCGCCGTTCGGCGCGCAATGAATGCCCGAAGAGCGTCCACACGGTCTGCGTCCATCTTGGGCCGCTCATCTGTGGCCAAAATGGATTTCCAAACATCTGTTGCGCGTTCAGACGCGCCTTTTTCGCCGCGTTCGCTCCACGTCCCGAAATTTGCGTAATCGTGCACGACCGGCTCGTAGAACTCCGTGTTGTACCGCTCCATCGTTTGCTGGGTCGCGAAGAAATGGCCACTTGGCGCAACCTCGCTCAAGGCATCAAAGCCAATCTCTGACACCCC
>CALLWO010000175.1 GCA_938016355.1 uncultured Boseongicola sp.
GCGCAGTTTCCTCGGGCGCGGCTCTGTCTCGCTCGTGACGCCTGCGGTCCCATTCTTTCAGCTTGGAACCGGCGCGCATGGACGACGTAACTTGCAGGCGTTACGTCAACGCGTACTGGCCATTTCGGCACCCAATCCAAATCTGAAGACATCGAAGCTGCTTTTTTGGGTTCCGTTGGTCACTGCCAGCCTTGTTATTGGCGCCAGCGCTTCGGCCATTCAAAGACCTGCTGACTGGAGCCATGATCGACTGATGCTTTCGACTGTTGTTAATCTGGAGCGACTGGATGAAATTAACCGGATGTCCGCGTTCGGACGACCGCGCAACTAGCAAATCGACCTGAACATTGTTGCAGACAAGTCTCTGTGAAATTATGATGTGTCGCACTGAAACCGGACATTCGGGGCAATGCGACAACTCGGCAATCTGAGCTCAAAGCCGTCATTCGCTGCGAGATGCGCCAACATCTGTTACGCGGGAGATAGAGCTGCAGTTGGAATTCGATCCGGCAATGCCATCTCGCCGATCGGCAGCAATTTCGACGCTCTCGATATTGCGTTAGGGAATAATTCACAGCATTTGTGACGACGAAGCGTAACCTGCTGACTTAAATCAATTAATTGTCCAGCTATTCCATAGAGTTAAGATTGCCGGGAGTTTCTTCGGTTATCGGGGAAAATCTCCGCGTGAGAAGGCAGGCGGGTGTGGCGACATTGGAGTCTGAGGGATGGAACCCACCCCCGTCCCGATTGCAGGGCTATGCTTTGGCTCGCCAGCTTCCCCGTATACCCTTTTCCAAACTGCCTATTGGTGAGGTCTTGAGCGAAAGGCATAGGACGACTGCCTGCGCCAAACTGGCCCAGTCGTCCCGACGCCTTTCGCAATTGTGCCTGCCCATCGGAGCCGGTCCATCACTTCAGGCCCAATCAGTCGCGCACTTACTCTGATCAGTCGGCCGCAACTTTCGACGCATGAGTGCTGCGCCGGGGATCAGGCTTCGGCCTTTCGGACTGCCTTTGGCATGTGATCCCGCCCACGGTATGCCAATCCATAACTGATGCCGCCGTAGAATTCCCGAACCAGCAGATACGCTTCGTTTTCGTAGCTTTGAGATTATTGTTGGCGTTACGCCTCCAAAACGTCCGAGGGGCCAAATTCGAGGTAATAGGCGATCAGATAGCGCACGTACGTTGTCTGACCGGGCGTTGGGTGCCAGTCCGCATTCTTTGCAGACCTCCAAATTCCATAGACAAAGAAGATAGCTTTCACGTCGGCTTCTTGGTCTTTCAGTGCCGCGATCAAATGCTTTAGACGATACTCAAGGAGTACATCGAGTTCTTGGTTGGAGAACGGCTTGTAACTTTGGCTGCTTTGGAATGTTCTGCTTTGAGTTCTAAGACGAGTCACCATTAGCGATGTCCCCGAGATGTCGAGGAATTGCTTTCGATCCAGATTTGGATATCAGCCAGCGACACGCGACGCGGACGTGCGTCGCACGTGTGAAGATCAGCGCAAGAATAGCGCCGGGTGGAAACACTAATCTAATAATCGGATGACTTAACTGACCCCGGCAGCTTAAGACAGCAGCTACTGCCAAAGAAGTTCTGCAAATTTTGCGGTCGACCGAATTGTATCGTCAAATTGTTTCGCAGTGTCGCTGACGCGCTGAATGAAGAGGGAAGGTGGCCGAGTAGGTGCCCCGTTCTTTAGGTTCACGCTTCGGCGCGGATTGATCCCGCGCAGCGTTTCCTGTTTGCTCAACATGTGACCAATAGCGAGAGGGAAAACATCATGGCAAAGCCCAGGGTCGCTCTGCTTGGCGCCATTCTTGAATCCAACCGCTTTGCGCCGCCCGCCGAAAAGGACGATTTCACTTCTTTGACATGGCTTACCGGCGAGGCGCTGACGGACGAGGCGCGATCGGCCACTCCGAAACTGGCGACCGAGTTTGCAGCCTTTGTGCGCGCCATGGACGCAACCGGGCACTGGGCGCCGGTGCCTTGCATGCTGGCGGCAAGTCATCCGGCAGGGCCGGTGCGTGCGGAGGTGATCGAAGAGATTATCGCAACATGCGAGGACAGGCTGCGCAAGGCCGGTCCGGTTGATGCTGTCTACATTTGCAATCACGGCGCAATGGTCGCCGAGCACGATCACGACCCCGACGGTTTGCTGATGTCGCGCATTCGCGACGTCGTCGGCCCCGGTGTGCCGATTATCGCAACGCTTGATCTGCACGCGAATATCTCTCAGCGGATGGTTGATGCCTGCGATCTCATTGTCGGATATCGGACAAATCCCCATGTCGATCAGATCGAACGGGGCGAAGAGGCGGCTTTCTCGCTCCGCAGGATTCTGGCGTCAGGCGGTCGACCCAAAATCGCTCACGTTAAACTGCCTCTGGTCCCGGCATCGGTCACGCTTTTGAGTGCAGAGCACCCATATGGGGCATTGATCGATTACGGGCAGCGTCGGCAGGCGGAATATCGAAGTGAGATCCTCAATGTCTCTGTTTTCGGCAACTTCCTTTTTTCTGACACACCCGACAACGGGTTAAGCATCGTTGTGACTGCGCGAGAAGACGAGCGCTGCGCCAAAGCGCTGGCCCGCGAGATCGCTGAACTGGCATGGTCGTGGCGCAAAGATTTTAAGCGGAAACTGACGTCTTTGGCGGATGCGGTCGCGATCGCGGGCGAAACGGGAAGAAAGCCGGCGATCTTTTCTGATGCCGGTGACAATCCCGGTGGTGGAGGAAGCGGTCGTACAACCGCGCTTCTTGCGGCTCTTTGTGAAGCGGACGCGCGCGACTGTCTGTTCGGGTCATTTTGCGATCCTGAGCTTGCGAGCGAGGCGCACCGCGTGGGCGTCGGCGCGCGGTTTAAGGCCCGGTTCAACCGGGACTGCGACACGACAGTCCCTTGGGCGCAATGGGATGTTCCTTTTGAAGCGGAGGCGGAGGTTCTGGCGCTTCACGACGGGAATGTTGTGGGCGAAAAAGGCATGACGGCGGGCCGGAGAATGGTGCTGGGACCAAGCGCGGCGCTTCGCATTGGGGGCGTACGTGTCGTCGTGATCTCTGATCGGACCCAGACCGCGGATCCGGTGTTTTTCAACATGTTTGGTCTGGATATTGCGGCGGCGCGAACGGTGGTCGTGAAGTCTCGGGGCCATTTCCGGGCAGGGTTTTCGCCGTGGTTTGGGCCGGATGATGTGTACGAAGTGGATACCGCCGGA
The DNA here is from genome assembly GCA_938016355.1 of uncultured Boseongicola sp. GTDB lineage: Bacteria > Pseudomonadota > Alphaproteobacteria > Rhodobacterales > Rhodobacteraceae > CALLWO01. Next base: position 3,233 of record CALLWO010000175.1, read on the forward strand.
TTGACATCCCCAGTCCACGACCGCTGGCCATTCAAACACTTGCCAAGGCCGAATTTTCCGATGGATGAGGCGACCGTCTGGGCGGTGGATGGCGACGGATAGCCAAGCGGGATTGTCGCGCTGCCAAGAACAGCAATCTGAGCCCTCACAAAAGTGTCACTATGTTCCGCTTGACCTTCCACCAACTGGAAGTCGCAAGAAGGTGAAAATATGGAAAATCCGACATGCGAGCAACGCAGGCAATATTACTTCTCTTAGGTGCGGCGGCCTTGGTCTTTTGGTTTCTTATGGAGCCCGGAAATCTGGTCACGCAATCCGCGGCTGAACCCGATCCGGCGATTGTTGAGATCGTGGTTCCAGAGACGTTGTCAGCGAACGGCCAAATTGGAAAAACTGTGTTTGAAGCCGCTTGCGCGCAATGTCACGGGCTGAATGCGGTTGGCCAAGCCGATGTTGCCCCACCTTTGGTGCACATTATTTACGAGCCGTCTCATCATGGTGACGAGGCTTTCCAACGCGCAGTAGCAAATGGAGTTCGCGGGCATCATTGGCCATTTGGAGATATGCCGCCTGTCGAAGGTCTTACCCGCGGCGACGTTCAAATGATCATCGCCTATATACGCGAATTGCAACGCGCCAACGGCATCAGGTAATTGGAGCGATTGATATGAAGCGGCAAATTGTCAAAGGCGGGGTTGGCAGGGCGACTTTGCGCCCATCGGCGGACAGAAAGGTAAAGGCACGATGAAGCTTGTGCTGACAACAATGTTGCTCTTTGTCGCCGGGTTTGCCCATGCCGCGCACGAGTTGGAGGGCCGGGATCTGGAAAGTGGCAAAGTGCTTTACGACGAGCACTGCGCGTCGTGCCACGGTGCAAATCTGGAAGGCCAGCCAAACTGGCAGACTGCGGATGAAGATGGCGTTTTGCCCGCGCCACCGCACAACGAACGCGGTCATACGTGGCACCACGGCAACGCGCTTTTGTTTCAATACACGAAATTGGGGGGAAGCGAGGCCTTGGCAGAGCGTGGCATCAGCGGGTTCAAAAGCGGCATGCCGGGGTTTGGCGACACGCTGAGCGATGATGAGATCTGGAATATTCTGGCGTTTATTTGGTCGACCTGGCCCGAACGCATTCAGGAAATTCAAGCGGTGCGAAACCCACCGCACAACTAGGGCCGTCTGCGCGCCAATTCTCGATAAAGCGCTTCCGGGCTGACCGAAAGCTCACGTGCCACAGATTGCCATTGGCCCTTTTCAGGCATTGGTCCGCACTCGGCCAGCCATGCGTCAAGGCGATCGGAGACGGTCCGCAAAGACCGAATTTCCGAACGCATGCGCGTAGCTTGAACAGCGCGCGCCAAGTGGGCGGCCCATTCTTCGGCCAGATCAACGTTGGAACGCAGCGCGTTGCGAAACGCGGCGCGAGGCATCGCGGCTATTGTGCACTGCGTCAGTGCCAGACAATCGCAATGATAGGTCTCAGCATAGGCCGAGGCTTCGGCCAATACTTCATTGTCCGTTGCGCGTTTCAGGTATGCCTGATCGCCGGAGGGAAGCGTGCGCACCAACGCTGCACTTCCAAGGCGCACCAAGAACATGTGCGTGACCGGGTCGCCGGTTCTGAAAAGCGTCGCTCCGGAATCGAATGGCCGCGCAGAAGCCTCAAGGAAAAGTGATGCGATCTGAGATGACATGATAGAGATCATATGCCGATGGATCAGGTTGCGCCAGACATGAAGCAACCAACGGAGGCAATCATGAAAATCTGGCACTTTATCTTTGCGGTGCTCATCTTTGGCGCGCCGGTTGCGGCGGACACCAAACACCAGCCGTACAAGGGCCTTGAGGAACGCGATATCAGCAGCCTCTCGGAGACAGACATCGCGGAACTCCAAAGTGGTGCAGGTTGGGGATTGGCATTGCCTGCAGAACTGAACGGGTATCCGGGCCCGGCTCACGTGCTGGAGTTAAGCGAGGAACTGGGTCTGAACGCGCGGCAAATTGCAAGCGTACAGGCGATTTTTGATGCGATGAAAGTTGATGCGATTGGTCGCGGCACCGACCTGATCGAAGCGGAGAGGCGGCTGGATGCGGGTTTCAAGTCAGGCAATCTGACACAAACGTCGCTGATGGCCCTGATCGTTAAAGCCGAGAATGCGCGGGCCGGGTTGCGTTTCGTTCACCTGTCGCGTCACCTGAAAACCATTGAGATTTTGGACGACGAGCAAATTTCTGAATATGCGATGCTACGTGGATATGGCTCAGACCCTTGTGGGGCAATTCCCGAAGGTCACGACGCAGAATTGTGGCGCAAGCACAATCGTTGTGAGTGAGACGTCGCTCGCCGAAGGGCGCTTTGAGCGGCTGCGTTTTGCTGGCCTCCCGAACACCAGGATTGGCGTTCGGGAGGTCCGAATGCATCGCGCTGCGCGACAGTTTAACCCTGCACTTCCACTTATCCGAAACGCCTGATCAGCCTCCTGCGATTTGTTTTGCTTTTTCTACAAGAACCTCTGCTTGGCGGATGGAAGCATAATCGATCAGGCGGCCGTCCAATGATACGGCGCCTTTTCCTTCGGCCTCGGCTTGCGCCATTGCCTCAAGGATGCGTTGCGCTTTGGTGATTTCGGCCTCTGACGGGCTCATCACCTCGTTTGCAAGCGCAATCTGGCTTGGATGGATCGCCCACTTGCCCTCGCAGCCCAGAACCGCTGCACGGTATGCCGCCGCTTTATACCCTTCAGCATCCTGAAAATCGCCAAACGGACCGTCGATCGGACGCAAGCCATTGGCGCGCGCGGCGACGACCATGCGTGCGAGCGCATAGTGCCACATATCCCCCCAATGAGTTTGGCGATCTCCGGCGCTATCAGGGTCCGTCAGAACGGCATAGTTTTCGTTCACTCCGCCGATGACGGTGGTGCGGGCGCGGGTGGACGCGGCATAGTCGGCAACGCCGAAATGAAGGCTTTCGTTTCGCTTTGAGGCGCCCGCAATTTCGGTGATGTTCTGCATCCCCAAAGCGGTCTCGATAATGTGCTCAAAACCGATCCGTTTTTTGTAGCCTTTGGCGTCCTCAATCTGGGTCACCATCATGTCGACGGCATAGACGTCTGCGGCGGTTCCGACCTTGGGTATCATGATCAAATCAAGCCGTTCACCGGCTTGCTCCACCACGTCCACAACGTCGCGATACATATAATGTGTGTCCAATCCATTGATTCTGACGGACATGGATTTTGTGCCCCAATCAATCTCGTTCAACCCCTTGATGATGTTCTTGCGCGCCTGTTCTTTTTCATCGGGAGCGACCGCGTCTTCAAGGTCCAGAAAGATGACATCAACGTCCGATTCTGCTGCCTTTTCAAACATTTGCGGCTGGCTGCCGGGGACAGCGAGTTCAGAGCGGTTCAGGCGGCCGGGGGCCTGTTCGATTGGGTGGAATGACATGTTCAGGTGCCCTTTGTGACGGTAATAATATTGCGCCAAAAAGGTTTGCATCGACCGATTATGTCAAGAACTCTTTCGGTCTATCTGGGTATACAGAGTTTACTTGGGCTCGAGCGCGAGGCGCGACGAATAGTAAAAGGCGATGGCTTGCGCCCGGTTTTTGACCGACAGTTTTTCGTACAGATTTGAGAGGTGGAATTTCACCGTATTTGTTGAAATTTCCAGCTCTTTTGCAAGCTCGCGGTTGGTAAGACCTTTTGACAACGCCTCGAGGATGACCCGCTCCTTTCGGGAGAGCTGATGGATTGGATCAGATTGCAACTCGCGGACGTCAAGGAACGGGAAGACCATCTTGCCCGCTGCAACTTCGAGACATGTTTCCAAAAGCCTATCGGTTGGGGTCGAGCGGGGGGAAAACGCGGCTGCCCCCGCTGTCATTGCAAGGCGCGGCAGGTCGCCGGTGTCTTCGGCATAAACGACGATCCGAGGCGCTGCGGCTTGCTCGCGAAGCACTTCGATCAATTTGGCGCCCCCCAAGGCGGGTAAATTCCAGTTGATCACACCGATTTGCACCGGCACTCGCATGACTGTGCCCAGAAACCCTTCGGCCGTTGCAGACGTTGCCACCAGCGAAAACCGCGGATCGCGGTCCACGAGTTCTGAAAGGGCCGATAAGACCAGCGGATTGCTATCAGCCAGCATGATGTCGACCGGCGGTTCGTTTTGGTTAAGGCTTTGTTTCATTAAGGTTAATTCCGGTTTACTACCCATTTGAGTAGGGCGATTTTCGGTATACTATCGTATTTCGACCAATTTGGGTAGTTATTTTCCCACCCAAATAGATACCCGAAAGCAGGAGCTAGTGACGTTGTGTGGCTCTGGCTTCGGGCTAATTTGATTTCCAACACGACGCCCGGCGTCAATGCCAAGGAGACACGCCCATGACCATCCACCCGCAATTAACCATCCCCGAAACAATCGCGGCAGGGCCCGGACCGGGCAATACCGACGCGCGTGTCTTGGCGCGTTTTGCGGGGGCGGGCATGGCGGATCACATGCATCCTGACGTGTTGCGCGGCATGGTTGAATGCAAGGAAATGCTGCGCGAGGTCATGGGAACCCGAAACGTCTACACATTTGGCGTGGCAGGCACCGGATGGTCGGGGCTTGATATGATGTTCAGCGCAGTCATGCCGGGCGACCGAGTTGTCATGTTCGTCAACGGCACGTTTTCCGGCATCGATGGTTTGACTGTGCGTATGAAAGCCGCGACCGCCGAAGAGCTTGCGATCAATTCGCTGGACCCTGACGCCGCCAGCGTCACAATCATCAATATCCCTCACGGACAGTCTGTAACGGGCGACATTGTCGAAGCGGCATTGGCCGACCACAAGCCCAAGTGGGCTGCGATGGCGCATTGGGAAACTGGATCCGGGCGCATCAATGACATCAAAGGGTTCTCGGACGCCTGCCAAAGGCACGGTGTGATGGGTCTGGTCGACGCTGTGTCGAGCCTTGGCGTCGAAGACTTTCGCATCGATGACTTCCCGGGTGTGCACGGTTGGGCGTCTTGCCCGCAAAAGGGCATTTGCTGCCTGCCACTGACCTATGCACCGGTGTCTTTCACCGACCACTATATTGAAACGCTGAAAGCGACGGGCGCGCGGACTTTTGTCCATCATCCAATTCTTGAGGCCCGTCACTGGGGCATCGTTGGCGGGGAAGATGTCGAGAAGGGCACCTATCACCGAACCCATTCTGCATATGCGGTTGCCGCATTCCACGAGGCGTTGCGGATCACGTTGCAACAGACAATTGCGCAGCGGGCCAAGGACTATGCTTTTCACGAAGCAGCGCTGCGCGATGCGCTGACTGCGATGGGCTGCGAAATCACGTCGAACATGACATCCCTGATCGTGTTGGATTTGCCAAAGGATATGGCGGGTCGGGAGATGGAGCTGGTGCAGCACTGCCGCGCGCAAAACTTTGGCATCTGGCCAACGTTGTCGGAGCCCGTGCAAGTGCGCGTCGGGATATTAAATCTGCTTTCCCAGACCGCAATCACGGACATCGTTGTCCGGTTTGCACAGGCAATGCGTGATCTGGGCGCTGACGTCGATCAGTCCGCTGTCGATCACGCCTTGAACCGCCACTACGGAACGGCAATCGCCGCCGAGTGAAAAGGTAAGCTTTGGGAGGAGCGCCTATGGACATCCACGAATATCAAGCCAAAGAGGTTTTGGCGAACTTTGGTGTCGCCGTTCCCGATGGGGCGCTGGCCTATAGTCCGGAACAAGCAACGTACCGCGCCCGTGAACTGGGCGGCGAGCGGTGGGTCGTCAAAGCGCAAATTCACGCAGGCGGACGCGGCAAAGCCGGTGGTGTAAAAGTCTGCGCCAGCGATGCTGAAATCCAGGAAGCGACCGAAGGGATGTTCGGTCAGAAGATGGTCACCCATCAGACCGGTCCCGAGGGCAAAGGTATATACCGCGTCTACGTCGAAGCGGCAGTCCCGATTGATCGCGAGATTTACCTCGGCTTTGTGCTGGATCGCTCTTCTCAGCGCGTGATGATTGTCGCCAGTGCTGAAGGTGGGATGGAGATTGAGGAAATCTCAGAAAACAAGCCCGAGAGCATCGTGCGCGCGATTGTCGAACCTGCTGTTGGTCTGCGCGAATTTCAGTGCCGTCAGATCGCATTCAAGCTGGGGATTGAAGCTGCTTTGGTCCAACAGATGGTGCGCACTTTGCAAGGCTGCTACCGCGCTTTTACAGAGCTTGACGCGACAATGGTCGAGATAAATCCATTGGTGGTCACAACCGACAGCCGCGTCATCGCGCTTGATGCCAAAATGACCTTTGATGACAATGCCTTGTTCCGCCACCCTCATGTGGCCGAGCTGCGAGACAAGAGCCAAGAGGACCCGCGCGAAAGTCGTGCGGCGGACCGCGGTCTGAGCTATGTCGGGCTTGATGGAAATATCGGATGCATCGTGAATGGTGCAGGTTTGGCCATGGCGACGATGGACACGATCAAGCTGGCGGGTGGAGAGCCGGCCAACTTCCTTGATATCGGCGGGGGTGCTACACCAGAGCGTGTCGCCAAAGCCTTCCGGTTGGTGCTGTCGGACAAGAATGTGCAGGCGATTCTGGTCAACATTTTCGCTGGGATTAATCGCTGCGACTGGGTGGCCGAAGGCGTGGTGCAAGCCATGAAAGAAGTTGGGGTTGAAGTCCCGGTTGTCGTCCGGTTGGCCGGCACAAATGTAGAGGCAGGCCAAAAAATTCTGGCGCAATCCGGGCTGCCGATCATTCGCGCAGCAACCTTGAACGAAGCCGCTGAACGAGCCGTTGGCGCATGGCGCAATGATCTCGCGCAAGGGACAAAGCTGGGAGTAGCTTCATGAGCATTCTACTTGATCGCGACACGAAAGTTATCGTGCAGGGCATCACCGGCAAAATGGCCCGTTTTCACACCCAAGATATGCTGAAATACGGCACAAAAGTCGTGGGCGGCGTCGTGCCGGGCAAAGGCGGTGAGACCGTTGAGGGCGTGCCGGTGTTCGATACCGTCGAAGAGGCTGTAACCAAAACCGGGGCAGAAGCATCGCTTGTGTTCGTCCCGCCGCCATTTGCGGCAGATGGCATTATGGAAGCTGCGGACGCGGGTATTCAATATTGTGTTTGCATCACCGATGGTATCCCGGCGCAGGATATGATCCGCGTCAAACGCTACATGTACCGTTATCCCAAAGATCGCCGGATGATCCTGACTGGACCAAACTGCGCGGGTACGATCAGCCCGGGCAAAGCGATGCTGGGCATCATGCCGGGGCACATCTATCTGCAAGGCAACGTCGGCATTGTCGGGCGCTCTGGCACCTTGGGGTATGAGGCGGCCGCTCAATTGAAGGAGCGCGGGATTGGCGTTTCGACGTCGGTCGGGATCGGCGGCGATCCGATCAACGGCTCGTCATTTCGAGACATCCTTGAGCGGTTCGAACAGGATGATGACACTCATGTAATTGCGCTCATCGGCGAGATCGGTGGCCCGCAAGAGGCTGAGGCAGCAGACTACATTCGCGATCACATCACAAAGCCGGTCGTTGCATATGTCGCGGGCCTGACTGCACCAAAGGGACGCACGATGGGTCATGCCGGTGCAATTATCTCGGCATTTGGCGAAAGCGCCTCGGAAAAGGTGGAGATCCTGTCTGCGGCGGGTGTGACGGTTGCCGAAAACCCCGCAGTGATCGGGGAAACAATTGCAAAAGTGATGGAGGCCGCGTGATGATGAAGCCAAGTGTCCTGTTGACCCGCCGCTGGCCAAATGTCGTCGAGCAGAAGCTAGCCGAAGACTATGATGTCGTACTGAACCGCGACGATCGCCCTTTGTCTGAGGCCGACTTTCGCGAAGCCATTGCGAAATATGACGCCGTTTTGCCCACCGTGACAGATAAGATCAGCGCCGAAGCGATGGATGTGCCCAAGGCGAGAACCAAGATCCTTGCAAATTATGGTGTCGGCTTTTCCCACATCGATGTGAGCGCTGCCGCCAAGCACGGTATCGCCATCACCAACACGCCTGACGTTCTGTCTGAATGCACCGCTGATCTGGCCATGACATTGATGCTGATGGTTGCGCGACGCGCCGGTGAGGGCGAACGCGAAGTGCGCGCGGGGGGGTGGTCCGGCTGGCGGCCGACTCATCTGATCGGCACCAAAGTGTCCGGCAAAACGCTTGGCATCATCGGATTTGGTCGCATTGGTCAGCAAATGGCGCGTCGCGCGCATCATGGGTTCGGGATGGAGATTGTGGTCTACAATCGCTCCCCTGTTGATCCATCGATCCTGGCACAGTTCAACGCCCGTCAAATTAGCAGTCTCGACGACTTGCTGCCGCTTTGTGATTTCGTATCGCTGCATTGCCCCGGCGGTGCCGAAAACCGCAACATGATCAACGCGGCCCGTCTTGATCTGATGAAGCCCGACGCGTTCCTCATCAATACGGCGCGGGGCGAAGTTGTGAATGAACATGCCCTTGCACAGGCGCTGATGTTTGACACCATCGGTGGCGCCGCTCTTGACGTGTTCGACGCTGAGCCGCGCATCAACCCAATGCTCGCGCAATGCGATAATCTTGTCATGCTGCCGCACATGGGCAGCGCCACAAAAGAAGCCCGCGAAGCGATGGGTTTTCGCGTGCTTGATAACCTCAATGACTTTTTCAAAGGCTCGGCACCGCGCGACCGCGTGGCGTGACTGGCAGGAGAAACAACATGAATGCAACGTTCCGTTCCGACGGTTTTTTCAGCCGTCCCCTAGAAGACAGTGATCCCGAACTGTTCGCGTCAATTTCGTCCGAGCTTGGGCGTCAGCGCGACGAGATTGAACTGATTGCTTCCGAAAACATCGTCTCAAAGGCTGTGATGCAGGCGCAAGGGTCCGTGATGACCAACAAATACGCCGAAGGCTATCCGGGGCGACGTTATTACGGAGGCTGTCAATACGTTGATATTGCTGAAAATTTGGCGATTGATCGGGCCAAGCAACTGTTTGGGTGTGGTTTTGCCAACGTTCAGCCAAATTCAGGAAGTCAGGCGAACCAAGGCGTGTTTCAAGCACTTTTGAAACCGGGCGACACGATCTTGGGCATGTCCTTGGATGCGGGTGGCCATCTCACCCACGGAGCCGCGCCAAATCAGTCAGGCAAATGGTTCAATCCCATCCAATACGGCGTGCGCGCGGACACGCTTGACGTCGATTATGATCAACTTGAAACCTTGGCGCTGGAACACAAACCGCAAATGATCATCGCGGGTGGCTCTGCCATTCCGCGCCAGTTGGATTTTGCACGATTTCGCGCAATCGCTGACAAAGTCGGCGCCTATCTGTTGGCCGATGTCGCTCACTTCGCGGGGTTGATTGCGGCGGGGCTTTACCCCTCGCCGTTCCCTCACGTGCATGTTGCCACGACAACGACTCATAAAACATTGCGCGGTCCCCGGGGCGGGATGATCCTAACGAATGAAGAGGCGCTGGCCAAAAAGTTCAACTCCGCCATTTTCCCCGGCATCCAGGGTGGACCGCTCATGCACGTCATAGCGGCCAAGGCTGTCGCTTTCGGTGAAGCGTTGCGCCCGAGTTTCAAAGAATACCAAGCGCAGGTCATCAAGAATGCGCAGGCGATGGCGGATCAGTTGACGCAAGGGGGGCTGGATATCGTCACTGGAGGGACGGACACCCATGTGATGCTGGTTGATCTGCGCCCCATTGGTGTCAAGGGTAACGCCGCTGAAAAGGCGTTGGGTCGCGCCCATATCACGTGCAACAAGAACGGCATTCCTTTTGATACAGAAAAGCCGATGATCACAAGTGGCCTGCGTCTCGGCTCGCCCGCAGGCACGACGCGTGGGTTCGCAGAGCCGGAATTCCGCCGGATTGCGGACTGGATCGTAGAGGTCACAAAAGGGCTGGCCGCCAATGGTGAAGACGGAAACGGCGCCGTGGAAGCCAGGGTGAAATCCGATGTGTTGGAGCTATGTCGTCGGTTCTCGATATATGAGAATGCCGAAGGCTAAACCCTTGGCGAGCGTTTGGAGATCGCAAACGCGGTGCCAACATGCCCCTTTTTTCGGGATACGTTCCTTGCGTTCCGGTGAAGGCAGGTGACTGAACGCGCGCGCCCCCACGGCCGAGACAGTGGGCGCAGCTAGGGCCATAGCCCTGCTACGTTTCCTCCGGGTCTTGCGCGCTTTCATAGCGCCCAGCGGCCCAACGGTTAAGCCAGGCTAAGCCTGCCAACGCCAGTCCGAGGAACAGGAGCGAAAAGACGCGGATCAGGCCACCAAGCCCGCTGATGTCGATCATAAACACTTTGGCAACGGCCAATCCGATGACGAGCAGTCCCGCTTTGCGCAACAAAGCGTTGGAGCGCGCGAGGGATTGATAAAAGAGGGCGGCCCCCAAAATCAGGAGAGCGAGCGTATAGCTGTAAAGCTCAGGCTGGCCGATATCGGGCAGGCTCATGTTCTCTGCGCCGCGCCAAAAATGCCGGATGGTCAGCGCAAGCCAGAGCGCCGCGAGAAGGATAGAGGCGGTGGCAAGGGCAATGCGAACAAAGCGTTTGAGGTCACCGAGCCAGCGCGCACCAAGCGCGAGCACAACAGCGGGCAAGAGGTAAGCCGGGATCAATGTGTTGAATAGTTTGGGGCCAAGTATTGGACTTCCGACGAAATCAATGGCCGGGTTCAGGAGTGTCACCGCGACGGCAAGCTGGAGCGCGCCAATGGTCAGGAACAGACCGCCGAGGATGGCGCGCACTTTGGTCAGCGCGCCACCGATGGACAGTCTGCGAAGCTGTGCCAGGCCAAGCGCGATCCAGACTGTGGCCCCGATCCCAAACGACCAATGGCTTGCCGTTGCGTCTTCGCCACCCCAGCCGAGGATCGCGCGATAAAGGAGCAGCGAAAGCAGGATGCCTCCGGAGGAAAAGACCGCGCTTTCCAGCAGAACTTCGGATCTGGGACGGTTGGCGGATTTGACCAGCACCCAGGCTGCGCCAAACGCCAAAACAGCACCCGCATGCGACAAAAGCATTTCCGGCAAGGGCGCACGGATGGCCCATTCGACGCCCGGATCAATGACGAGGCGATATCCGATGGTTGTGATCCCGGCGAGGATATAAAGCCCCATGAGCGGTAAGTTGAAGCGCCGATCAAGCCATGCGGCTGCGACGAGTGTTATGGCCAGCGCGGTTGTGAGCGCGGCGGATGTAAACAAAATGACGACGCCAAACGCGATGCAGGCGAGTGCAGAGAGCACGGCGACCGAAACCCGCGCCCGGTCGTCTGGCCCATCGACGCGGGCAAATCGCTCAGCGGCGACAACCATCAGACCGGCAATCGCCATGGCGTGAAGAGCCCAGGCATAGGCGCCAAGGGTCACGGCCGGGCGCCAGAAGACTTCCATCGCGATGGCAATTGAGGGGGCAAGGAGCGCCGCGCCGACGGCGATAAAGAATTGAGCGTGCCCGCCGCGAAGCGACCGCCATACCGCGACAAGAGACAGCGTAAAGCCAATGGCAACAAGGCTGGTGGCCATAAGCGGCATGTCGGCTTCCGGCTCAAGCGCAGCGCGTGCGTGGACACGCCATATGCGATCACCGCCAGCCACGACAAACACAAGTGCCGCCGCTGGAAGGGCAGCAAGGTCGCTGAGTGCCGGGGCGTTGCGTGTCCAGATCAGCAAGGCCAGCACCATCGCAGACAGCGCAATCGCACCCGTCCAAAAGAGATCGGCGCGTGCCGTTTCAAACGTTGTAAATGCGATTAAAAGGCTTGTCGCGGCGACAGTGCCACCGGCCAGTCGGGTTGGAAATTCCGGCCAGCCATCGCCTTTTTTGCGTGCGAGAAGGGAGAGGCTCAAAGGAGTGCCTGTGTGGTCCGGGATCAACCGGCGAACGGGAATTGCAATCGCGAGCGGCACCAGGGCCGCGCAGAAGATCACAAAATATGGTCGCACAATCGATCCAGATCCAAGCATCAAGATCAATCCGGCGGCAAATCCCAACGTCAAAGAAATGACCGAAATCCACGCCCACCTGCGCATCGTATCAATGGCCAGCCCGACAAAGACGATGATGAAGAAATAGGCGAGGAGACCGGAGGGATTGTCGGACGAGCCACCAATCACAAAGGGTGCAACCATCGCGCCGATGACGCCGACGGCGGCCAGAAAAGGTCCGTAAAACCAGCCAAGAACAAGCGCCAGCGCGCCGACCAAAGCCATGCCAATCAGTGCAAACTCCGGGCCGATGAAATTGTATAAAAGGCGCGCCGATAGAACGGCCCCGAAAAGTGTGACAATGCCCGCGCCAGAGAATGTGGAGGGCAAAAAGGCCGTTGCGCTGTCTTCGGTGTCGCCGAACCTGCGACGGATGTATTCTCCGGCGGCCACCAAAGCGCCGCCAAAGGCCAGAGCCGCCATGATGCGCACGGAGGGTGGCAAGAGACCCTGTTCGACCCCGTAAAGCACAAGAAAAATGCCGGCGAGCGCGAGAGACAGCGCGGAAACAACGTAAAACCAGTTTTGGGTGACCCAATTCACCAGCCGCTGCACGTTTTCGCGGGTCAGAACGACGGCTTTGGGCGGGCCTTCGTCTTCCTCAATCGGAGTGGAAACCTGCGCAGGTTCAGGGCCGGTCGATTTCGCCGCGACCCACGGATTTGACCGCTCCGCCGGGGCTGTAACAGGGCTTTGCGCTTCTGGAACCGGAGGGCTTGGGGCGGCGACTGTTTGGTTTGCGAATTTGTCTTCGAGAGCGCCCAAACGCGTTTTGAGCTTCGCATTTGAAATCAAAAGGTAAACAATAGAAATTGGGATGGCGACAAGAATGACGATGCCAAGCGAGAATAGGGGTTCCAAGGTCAATTCCTGTCGATGTGGCCATTTACTGCGCGCGTTTAGGACGCAGACTAACACCGCAAGTATGGCTACAAAAAGGAGGGTGCACCATTTTTGCGCGCAGTGTTGGTCTTTGGTCAAAGCTTGTTTTAGATGTGCGGCCGCGAGCCGTCGGCGCGGATCCGGATTGGCATCGTCTTGAAGTCTGGAAAATGGTGCTGCTGGAGAGAATTGAACTCTCGACCTCTCCCTTACCAAGGGAGTGCTCTACCTCTGAGCTACAGCAGCCCGGAACGCGCGCCGGGATAGCGACAATCCATCATTCGCGCAAGCGCAATCTGGACGGTTTTTGCTGGCTGCGATAGAGAAGCGGCATGGGCAGTGAACCAAAAGGGCAGCGCGCCAAGGGCAGCGGGAACAGTCGCGAAGATCGGCTGAAGGCGGCGTTGAAGGCAAACCTCCAGCGTCGTAAGGCGCAAGCGCGCGCTCGCAAAGACGCGGATACAAATAAAACAGGCTCCGAGAGCGGAGCTCAAAAATGATAAGGCAGGCACATTTATGGATTCGATAGTCGTTACAGGCGGGGCAGAGCTTCGCGGAGAAATACCAATTGCGGGGGCCAAGAACGCCTGTCTTACGCTGATGCCTGCGACGCTTTTGACCGAAGAGCCGCTGACGCTGATGAACGCGCCGCGCCTGTCCGACATCAAGACGATGACGCTTTTGCTGCAGTCCCTTGGCGCCGAAGTTCAGAGCCTGCAGGACAATCGCGTGATCGCGATGTCGTCGCTTGGGCCGATAAACACTCTGGCTGACTACGACATCGTGCGCAAAATGCGCGCCTCTAACCTTGTGCTCGGGCCGCTGTTGGCGCGCGAGGGACATGCGACGGTGTCACTGCCCGGCGGCTGTGCCATTGGCGCGCGCCCTATGGACATTCATATCGCGGCACTTGAAGCGATGGGTGCTCAGATTGAGCTTAAGGACGGCTATCTTCATGCGACTACGCCCGGGCGCTTGCAGGGCGCGCATATTCCGATGCGGTTTGCGTCCGTAGGCGCGACCGAGAACACGTTGATGGCAGCAACGCTGGCCAAGGGCACGACAGTGATCGAAAATGCCGCGCGTGAGCCCGAGATTGTGGACCTTGCTGCGTGCCTTTCGAAAATGGGCGCGCAGATCGAAGGGGCGGGGACGTCGAGGATCGAAATCCAGGGCGTCGATCGGCTTGGCGGAGCGACGCACCCGGTGGTGACCGACCGGATCGAACTTGGCACCTACATGCTGGCGCCTGCAATTTGCGGCGGTGAAGTCGAATGTATCGGCGGGCGCATGGAACTGGTCACCGCATTTGCTGAAAAGCTGGATTTGGCCGGTATTTCGGTCGAAGAAACCGCGCGCGGGCTGAAGGTAAAACGCCGGAACGGCCGCGTGAATGCGATCGACGTCAAAACCGAACCGTTCCCGGGTTTCCCGACCGATCTTCAGGCGCAGATGATGGCGCTGATGTGCACTGCGGATGGTGTGAGCCATCTGGAAGAAACCATCTTTGAGAACCGTTTCATGCACGCGCCCGAGCTTTTGCGGATGGGGGCCGATATTGAGGTTCAGGGTGGCACGGCGAAGGTGACGGGTGTCGAACGGATGAAGGGCGCGCCGGTCATGGCCACTGATTTGCGTGCGTCGGTTTCGCTTATCCTTGCGGGTCTGGCGGCCGAAGGAGAGACGGTGGTGAACCGCGTCTATCACCTTGATCGCGGCTACGAACATGTAGAAGAAAAACTCAGCGCAGTTGGTGCAAAGATCGAACGGGTGCCGGGGGTATGAGCGAAGACGCGAGCTTCCGCGACGGTGGTGAAAAACCGCTACGTCTCAAAGCGCTCGATGCGGATGATCTGGGCGTACTGGCCGCGTTGGTGCAGGATGCGATTTTTCCGGCAAGCGAGATGCAGTGGGACCGCCGGGAGCGGCGGTTTGCCATTCTTCTCAACCGCTTCCGATGGGAAGACAAACCCTTAGCCGAACGTCGTGGGCGCGCCTTTGAACGGGTTCAGTCCGTTCTGGCCATTGGCGACGTTCAAAAAGTATCATCCCAGGGCGTTCACCCAGGTGACAAAGACACAGTGTTGTCGCTGCTCGCAATGGACTTTGCTGCGGGCGAAGATGGCACGGGCAGCGTTACGCTGACGTTTGCCGGCGATGGTGCAATCCGGATTGATGTCGAAGCGGTTGACGTCACGCTTTTGGACGTCACACGACCCTATCAAGCGCCGTCGGGCAAAGCACCCGATCACCCGGAATGATTGTCCGTCGGCTTGGCGATGAAGATCTGGACGTGTTCCGGGACATGCGTCTGACGTCGCTCAAGCTTGACCCCGACAATTACGCATCGGATTTTGAGGTCTGGGAGGGGTATTCAGACGAAATTTGGTTGAAGTTTCTGAAAGAGCCGGTTTTTGGCGCCTTTGTTGAGGCACAAGCAATTGGTTTGATGGGGCTCATCCCGGAAACCAAATCGAGAATGAACCATCGCGCCGGTATCGGAATGGTCTGGGTTGACCCGAACCATCGTGGGCAAGGTGCCGCGGATGCTTTGTTGGAAGCGTGTCTTAAAGAGGCGCGCCGGATGGGCGCGATACAGCTCGAACTGGCGGTAAACGCAGAGAACGCGCGCGCTGTCCGGTTTTACGAGCGTCACGGGTTCGAGGCCTTTGGGCGGTTGCCAAGGGGGTTTCGCACCAGTGAAGGCTTTGTTGATGACCTGATGATGGTGCGCAAGCTCGACGCTTGAGCCTTCGGGGTGGGCGGTTTATGCACCTTGCGTCAAAGGATGTCTGCCATGCCTCAGTTTCTCGATACAAATGATCTCGATTTTGAAGACCGCTTCGCAGCACTTCTGACGATGAAACGCGAAGACGCGCCGGATGTTGACGACGCTGTGGCAAATATCATCGCGGATGTCCGCGCGCGCGGTGATGCGGCTTTGATTGATCTGACGTCGAAATTTGACCGGCTGGAGTTGACGTCTGAAACGCTGGCGTTTTCGCAAGCCGAGATTGATGCGGCAGTCGCGAGTGTTAGCCAGGAAGAACGCGAAGCACTTGTTTTGGCGGCCGAACGCATTCGCGCCTACCACGCGCGTCAAATGCCGGAAGACGAAAGCTGGACGGACGCGACCGGCGCGACTCTCGGGTGGCGCTGGACCCCGGTACAGGCCGCAGGACTTTATGTGCCTGGAGGGCTGGCGACCTATCCGTCGTCGGTTCTGATGAACGCGATTCCTGCACAGGTCGCGGGCGTTAAAAGGCTGGTGATGACAGCTCCGACGCCTGATGGCGTAGTCAATCCGCTGGTGCTTTTGGCAGCACAGATTTCCGGGATCGATACGATCTATCGCCTTGGCGGCGCGCAGGCGATTGCGGCGATGGCCTATGGGACTGAGACTATAAAGCCCGTCGATAAAATTACCGGTCCGGGGAATGCGTACGTTGCGGCAGCGAAACGTCGGGTCTTTGGCAAGGTCGGCATCGACATGATTGCCGGGCCGTCGGAAATTCTTGTGATTGCTGACCCGGACACGGACCCGGATTGGGTCGCGATCGATCTTTTGTCGCAAGCGGAGCACGACGAAAGCGCCCAATCCATTTTGATCACGACGGATGCCGC
>CALLWO010000176.1 GCA_938016355.1 uncultured Boseongicola sp.
AGGCGCTGACACGCGTTGATTCAACCACTGGTCAATGGGTGGCAGGGTCTGGTCACATGATCTGGATCGGGGATCGCACCCGTCAGCCTGACGGTGCGCACGTTGAGTTTGCGCGCGGCGTACAGAACCCGATTGGTCTGAAGTGCGGTCCGACCACGACAGCGGATGATCTTAAGGTTCTGATGGCCAAGCTGAACCCTGAAAATGAAGCGGGTCGCTTGACGCTGATCGCGCGTTTCGGGGCTGGTTCGGTTGCCGAGCACCTGCCGCGTCTCATCAAGACGGTGCAGGAAGAGGGCGCAAACGTCGTCTGGTCGTGCGATCCAATGCACGGCAATACGATCAAGTCATCCACGGGCTACAAAACGCGTCCCTTCGATAGTGTGCTTCGCGAAGTGCGCGAGTTCTTTCAGATCCACAGCGCCGAGGGCACGATCCCCGGTGGTGTGCATTTCGAAATGACGGGACAGGACGTGACCGAATGTACCGGTGGTGTGCGTGCGGTGACGGACGAGGATCTTTCAGATCGCTATCACACGGCATGTGATCCACGCCTGAATGCTTCGCAATCGCTTGAGCTTGCTTTCCTTGTGGCGGAAGAATTGCTGGCACGCCGGACTGCACAGGCGAAGGCCGAGGCTGTCTAAGCGACCGAAGAACTTCAAAAGCATTGAAAAAGCCCGCTAAATTTAGCGGGCTTTTTATCAATCGGCCAAAGCGTTATCGGCGACGAGCCTGAGATAAGACGGGAGCCCTTTGGGTTGTTCCAAAGGTTTCGCGGGCGCGAGGTTGGGCTTGACCGCCTGGGCTGGCGCGGGATCGCGGAACGTCTTTTGCGTCACCGCTTCGTCGCCCGCATATCCAATCAGACCCCGGCGAGATTGTTGGTCGATCTCAAAGCGGCGCGGCGTGCGTCCGATCGCGCCTTCCATAGAGACCGCGCCGAGGACGCGGCTGACCTCGCCCAGATCACTGCGCAAAGGCAGGAGGATCATGGACCCGCTGAGCGATTTACGTCCGAACCCGCCCTTGGACGACACTTCGAACCGGATTGCCGACGGTTCGTCAAAAACGGCCGCGATTGCATCGGCCAGCATATCGCGGGCTGCGGGATCAAAGACCGCCGAAAGCGGCATGCCACGGACATCGAGACCTATCAGATCGTTCAAATGTGAGCCCGAGATTCTGAACCGTGCAAGGCCGGTAGAGATCCTTTCCAGGATAAAGGCGTTGGACAACGCGCCCTCTAACCCTTTTGGAGCAATATCGGAGCGCGCAGGCACAAGCCGGTTACCGCGCTTTTCTTCCCAATAGGCTTCCACCCGCTCCAGCGGATCGAAGGCCGTCTCTTTGCGTCCAAATGTGACCGGCACCACCCGGCCACTGTCGCGTCCATCATCGCGATACGTCATATCCCACACCTTTCCCGTCCGACCATTGTCGGACCTGACCCTCTCTGATACCCCACCTTTGGATAATGGCATAAACGGACGGCAAGTTCCGCTTTATTCTTACTAAAGGGTTAATGCACATGGTGTCGGATGTGAGTGGCACGGACGGACAGATCTCTTTTTCACTGCGGTCCATGACCGGATTTGCCAGCATTGACGGCACCCACGAAGGCTGGCGTTTCAGCGGTGATATTCGCTCGGTGAACGGACGCGGACTTGATCTGAGGTTGCGCGTACCCGATTGGATCGACGGGCTGGAACCGGCGATAAGGAAAGTGCTTCAATCGAAACTGGCGCGTGGATCTGTGACGCTGAACTTGCGGGTTTCTCGCGACGAAACACAACCTGAAATCGGCTTGAATGCCGGGCAGTTGGAGGCAACGCTGGCGATCTTGTCGGAGATTGAATTTGCAGCCCAGAACAAAGGTCTTTCGCTGGCATCTTTGACAGCCGCCGACGTTGCCACGATGCGTGGCGTGATCGAAACGCGCGAAGCTGACACCGAACAAACGCCCGAATTGCGGGACGCCATTTTGGCGGCGGTTTCTGCCAGTTTGACATCCTTTGACGACGATCGGGCCCGCGAAGGGGCGGCATTGGCCAAGGTTATGGACGATCAGCTCGAGCAGATATTGGATATGACAGAACGTTCGAGCCAAGCCGTTGGATCACGCGCAGATGCACAGCGCGCCACGCTGGAGCGTGGGCTTTCGCGGCTTTTGGAAGCAACGGAGGTGCCTGACGAGGCGCGGCTTTTGCAAGAGCTTGCGATGATTGCCGTAAAAACGGACGTCACCGAAGAGATTGATCGCCTGAAAGCGCATGTGGATGCCGCGCGCGTTTTACTAGACCAAGAAGGCGCGGTCGGTCGCAAGCTTGATTTCCTGATGCAGGAGTTCAACCGCGAGGCAAATACACTCTGTTCCAAGGCGCAATCCAACGAATTGACAACCATCGGCTTGGAACTGAAGGCGGTGATTGATCAAATGCGCGAGCAGGTTCAGAACATCGAATAAGTGGAGAGCACGCCATGAAACGGCGCGGATTGCTGATTATTTTATCGTCGCCTTCGGGGGCGGGGAAATCAACTCTGGCACGGCGCTTGCGCGCCTGGGACGGTGACATTCGCTTTTCGGTTTCCGCGACAACTCGCGCACCACGCGACGGCGAAGTCGATGGAAAAGACTATCATTTCATCGACGAACCCGCGTTCAAACGCATGGTGCGGGATGGTGAGATGTTGGAACATGCCCACGTATTCGGGAATTTTTATGGGTCGCCTTCGGGGCCGGTGCAGCGCGCAATAGAAGCGGGCGAGGATGTGCTTTTTGACATCGACTGGCAGGGCGCGCAGCAAATTGCGAACTCTCCGCTTGCGCCGCATGTTCTGTCGATCTTTGTGCTGCCGCCGTCGATCTCTGAGCTTCGGCGGCGCTTGGAATCGCGCGGGCAGGATTCCGAAGAGATCATCGCCAAACGTATGACGCGATCCTGGGACGAGATCAGTCATTGGGACAGTTACGATTATGTCCTCGTTAACGACGATCTTGATGTTGCCGAGGAACGGCTTCGCACGATCCTGACCGCCGAGCGCCTGCGGCGCATTCAACAGCCCGGGCTATTGGATCATGTGCGCGCCCTTCAATCTGAATTCGAGGCCGAACAATGAGCATTTACGCGCTGGATGGCGTGTCGCCCACGTTTCCGCAAGATGGCGACTATTGGGTTGCGCCGGATGCCAACCTGATCGGCCAAGTGATTTTGGAAACGGCGACATCTGTTTGGTTTGGCGCAACGTTGAGGGGCGACAACGAGCCGATCACCATAGGCGCGGGCACGAACATTCAGGAAAACACGATCATCCATACGGATCCGGGCTTTCCGGTAACGATTGGCGCGAACTGCACCATTGGGCACAAGGCGATGATCCACGGTTGTGTGATCGGGGACGGCACGCTCATCGGCATGGGCGCGACGATTTTGAATGGAGCCAAGATCGGGTCGGGTTGTTTGATCGGGGCAGGGGCACTGGTCACCGAAGGCAAGGTCATCCCTGATGGCAGCCTTGTTATGGGGATGCCGGGCAAAATTGTGCGCCAGCTGGATGACGACGCCCGCGCCGCGAACCTGACGTCGGCAGAAAAGTATCGAATGCGGATGCGTCAGTTTGCAGCCGGATGCGTGGAGGTTTCGCCGAAATGAGTGACACACCTTCTGCGCGGTTCCGGGCGCGCTGGCCTGAAAGCAGCAGTCGCCCAGTTGCGACACCTCTCCAACCGTCTGTTGTTTATGCCTCATCCGACCCCGATGCGCTTGATCGCCAATACGAGGGACAGGAAGCGGGTTATACATATGCCCGCGAAGGACACCCGAATGCAGATGTGCTTGCCGGCCTGATTGATCGCATGGAAGGCGCGACAAACGGAGTTGTTGTGTCGAGCGGGATGGCGGCAGTCACCTTGGCGCTTTTGGCTGTGCTGAAAGCAGGGGATCACGTGATTGGAGCGGATCAGCTTTATGGCCGGTCGCTTCGCCTGATGAATGAAGAACTGCCGCGATTGGGGATGAAGACAACATTGGTCGACCCCACCGACGTGACGGCGGTTGAAGCAGCCATGCGCCCCGAAACCCGGATGATCCTGATTGAGACCGTGTCAAATCCGACGCTACGGGTTGCAGATGTCGAAGGCATTGTTGCGCTTGCCGCAAAGCATGGCGTGCTGGTTGCAATCGACAATACATTTGTGACGCCGCTGGGGATGAGGCCGTTTGACCTTGGTGCGGACATCGTCATTCATTCAGTGACCAAGCTGCTTGCGGGTCATTCTGATGCGACGCTTGGGTATGTCGCCGCCAAGGACGCCGATATTGCGGAACGGATGGCAGTACTGGCCGCAACCATGGGCATGACACCGTCGCCATTTGATTGCTGGCTGGCCGAGCGGGGGGTTTATTCGTTTGATTTGCGGTTTGAACGGACAACGGCGACGGCTGCAAAGCTGGCGCGTGTTCTGGCCTCAACACACGGCGTGGCACGCGTGCTGTATCCCACGCAATCCGATCACCCGGACCACAATCGTGCCATCGCGCTTTTGGGCGACAACGGCGGGCATATGGTGAGTTTTGAATTAGTTGGTGGTCGCGCGGCGACGAATGCGTTTGTGAAAGCTGCCACGGATCTGAACTTTGCGCCCACGCTCGGGGATGTGGCCACGACGATCAGCCACCCTGCCACGTCTTCGCATAGGGCATTGAGCGACGAGGGACGGGCTGCATTGGGAATATCGCAAGGGTTTTTGCGGATTTCCGTTGGATGCGAGCCGGCGGACGCGCTTTGTGAGGCGTTCACGCGGGCCATCGCCACAGCCGTCGCCGAAAGCTAGTCAGAGATCAGGATGCCAAAGTCGAGTTTCGGGCAGAGATGTTTGATCTCTCTTTCGACCATCGCCGGGTTCGGCAAT
>CALLWO010000177.1 GCA_938016355.1 uncultured Boseongicola sp.
CGAGCGCTTCCATAAAGGCGGCGACCACATGGGTCGGGGGCGTAAAGCGCCATTGGCCGGTTTTCTCCATCGTGGCCCATTGCGCATGGACATCGAGGCTGAGCGAATGGGCGTTGCCTTTGGCGGCTTTGATCTCGGCCGTTTCAGCCACGACAAAGCCAAAGCCCGGGGCGCCTTCGATACATTTGTTGGCCGACGACACGAAGGCCGCGCAGCCAAGTTCGCTCGGGTGAAGCGGAACAGCTCCGAAGGCCGACATGGAATCAATCAA
The DNA here is from genome assembly GCA_938016355.1 of uncultured Boseongicola sp. Lineage (GTDB taxonomy): Bacteria > Pseudomonadota > Alphaproteobacteria > Rhodobacterales > Rhodobacteraceae > CALLWO01. Next base: position 272 of record CALLWO010000177.1, read on the forward strand.
AAGCTTGCGGCCAGCAGCGCGAGTGGCGGCGGCGATTTCCTCGACCGGGTTCAAAATCCCGCTGGATGTTTCGCAATGGATGGCAAGCACATGGGTAATGGCGGGATCGTCGGCCAAAATCGCGGCCACTTCGTCCCCGCGAGGGGGCAGATAATCACCCTTGTCCACAAGCGTGAAGGCGCGACCCAGATAGCGCATGGTTTCAGCGGCGCGCAAACCGTAAGCGCCGTTGGCCAGCACCAGAACTTTGCCGTCGCGGGGAACGAAACTGCCAAGCATCGCCTCGACCGCGAACGACCCCGAGCCTTGCATCGGCACGCAATCGTAAGCGTCTGCACCGGGACCGATCATCGCGAGTAACTGGTCGCGCATTGAACGGGTCATGGCGCGAAAATCGTCGTCCCAGCTGCCCCAGTCTTTCAACATTGCGCGTTTGGTGCGTTCGGACGTGGTCAACGGACCCGGTGTCAGAAGGAACGGTTCGCCGAGGGCGGGATCAGGTATTTTGTCGCTGGACATGCTCAAAGCCTTACGCTGTTCTCGACTAACTATGTGGGGCCTCACAAGCCATATGTAAAATCTCTGTTTTATATCATTCTATAAGCTGACCCTATACATCCGATTGTCTCCGAACTAGGCTCGCCAACGGGCGAGGAAACAAGGAAGACAGATCCGATGCGGTACACACAATTGCGCGCCTTTCATAACGTGGCCCTTCACGGTGGGTTCTCGCGGGCAGCAGCGGCGTTGCATCAATCTCAGCCTTCGCTCAGCGATCAGGTGCGCAAGCTGGAGCAGGCCCACGATGTGCTGTTGTTTCACCGGGACGCGCGGCAGGTTCGGCTGACCGAGGCGGGCCAGAAGTTGTTTCGCTATACACAGCAGTTTTTCGAGCTTGAGAACCAGATTGGCGAGGTCCTGGCGCAATCGCGCGCCGAAGTGTCGGGCACGCTGCGCATTATTGCGGATTCGGCGCTGCATGTGACAGGGATTGTGGGGGCGTTCCGTAAGGCGCATCCGAATGTTTTTGTGACATTACACACAGGGAACACCGAAGACGTTCTGAGACGGTTGCGCAATTACGAGGCTGAAGTCGGAGTCGTTGCCAACCTTGTGGCGGCGCCGGATCTGGACACGCTGGATATGGGAAACACACCCATTGTCGCCATTGCGGCCAAGGATGGTTTGCCAAAGCACCGCAAGACACTGGGGCTGGCCGATCTTGCCAAGGCCCCGCTGGTCAATCGCGAGAAAGGATCGCGAACCCGCGCGGCGCTGGAAGATGCCGCCGTGCGCGCAGGCGTGACGCTAAATCCGGTGATCGAGGTCGAAGGTCGCGAGGCCATGCGAGAGATTGTGGCCGCTGGAGCGGGCATTGGATATGTTTCAAGTGCGGAGTTCGGGCAGGACGCGCGGCTGATTTCTCTGCCGATCCGCGACGAGGCGTTGCAGATGTCGGAATCGCTGATCACGCTCACGACGCGGGCTGATGTGCCGGTGATCCGCGCATTTTTGAGAACGCTCAAACTTTAAATGCCTGAAGCTTGGGCAATTCTATAGGCTCAGGTTATAGGCCGATACAAACCAAATATTTTACAGATGGGTGTCAGGCGCGATGATCGCGCTTGGGCGAGTGTGGTCGCCTGTCTCGATCTTGAAAGGGTTGTGCGTGCCGGGTCGGCCAAATGTTCTGTTCATCGTGATCGACCAGCTTCGAGCTGACTGCGTCTTTGGCGCATTGGCCGAACACCTTGAAATGCCTAATTTACGGGCACTTAGCGATGATGCGGTGCGGTTTGATCGCCATTTTTCGGTGACATCGCCCTGCGGGCCGTCGCGGGTTTCGCTGTTGTCGGCGCAATATGCGATGAACCATCGCGCTGTGCGAAACGGCACTCCTTTTTGCGCCGATACGCCGACGTTTGGCACGGTGATGTCGGATGCGGGCATGCGCCCCCGGCTTTACGGCTATACCGATCACGCCATTGACCCGCGCGGCTTGGCCGAAGATGACCCACGCCTTGCGACTTACGAGGGGCTTGCGCCAGGATTTGATGAGATCGTGCGGCTGCGTCAGGAAACCGACGTCACTTGTTGGGAAGATCACCTGCGCGCGCGCGGGTATGACGTGCCGCCATATCCCGACACATATATCCCGAACGGAGACACGCCGGATGCGCCGGCGTTCTATGCCGCAGAGGATAGCGACACCGCTTATCTGACCGACCGCGTGCTGGAAGATTTGCCAAAGCAGGCCCCCGGATGGTGCGCTTTGGTGGCCTATGTCAGACCTCATCCGCCGCTGGTTGCACCTGCGCCCTATAATATAATGTATAAGGGCGCGGACATGCCGGGGCCCAAAATCTGTGCCCATGACCACCCGTTCCTGCCAATCGCGGCGCGCAAGAACCCAATTTCCAGCCTTGTCGAGGGCTTCCCGGATCTGCAGCCGACGCTCGAAAACATCAAAATGCTGCGCGCGCTTTATTTTGGTCTGGCGACCGAAGTGGACGCGCATATCGGGCGGCTGATCCAATGGCTGAAAGAGAGCGACCAATATGACGACACGCTCATTGTGGTCACGGCGGATCATGGCGAAACGCTTGGTGATTTTGGGCTGTGGAGCAAAACGAACTACTTTGATGCGTCGCTTCATGTGCCGTTGATCATCCGGTCGCCAGACGGTGCGCGGGGCCATGTGGTCGATGCGCCAAGCGAATCAATAGATGTGACGCCGACGATTCTGGAGCATCTTGGCATTGACGTGCCCCATTCGATGGACGGGCGCAGCCTTGGCGCATTCCTGAAAGGTCAGGAGCCGGAAAACTGGCGCGAGGCGTCATTTTCCGAGATTGATCTTGGCGATCCCGCGTTGCCAACGCTTTTCCAGACCGAGCTTGGGATCGAGCTTGATGCCTGTAACCTCGCGATTCTGCGGACCGAGCGCTATAAGCTGGTGCAGTTCGCTGCCGACCTTCCTCCGTTGCTTTTTGATATGGATGACGCCGGGGAAGCAAAAAATATCGCAGAAGATCCGGACAAGATTCGGATTTTGCTTGATTTATCGCGTCAGATGCTTTGCCATCGGATGCGTAACCCGGATGGCATGTTCTCACGAACGATGGTGACATCGCGTGGGCTTGAAGTGGGCACTGCATGATCAGTGCGACGCTTTTTTGCACAATCCGGTGCCTCACTGTCATGGACGTGTCATGGCGATGGGGCAAAGAGGCTCTGATGTGCGTCTGCTGCACGACAGGGCAATTGGGGGAAAGGAGGGGGACATTCTTTTCTTCACGCTGATGCGTTCGGACCATTTGTGCGCGGCAGCCATCAAGATGCTGGGGTCAGCCCAGAGAACTTAAAATGACGACAGGAGAGATAATGAAACGACTGCTACTTTCGGGCGTTGCTGTGTTTGCCCTTCCGGGTATGGCACTTGCAAACTGCCCCGCTGTCACAATGGCCGATATGGGTGGAGTAACGCCCGGGGCCTTCCCGCAACAATATGAACTTGCCGAATTCGAAGCCATTGCTGGCTGTTCGATGGAGTTTTCCGGCTATGACGGAATGGCCGATCTGAACGCCCGCATCAAAGGCAACCCTGATCTGCCGGCTGTTGGCGATCGTCTGCCATCTGAGCCGCTCGTCGTCGTGCCATACGACAGCATCGGGTCTTATGGTGGCGAGCTTGACGTTTTGTCGAACGCGACCGAAGCGGGCACATCGGACTTCTTGTCGGTGCGCCACGTGAACCTTGTGCGGTATTCGGACGATCTTCAGACGATCGTGCCCAACATCGCAAAGTCATGGGAATGGAATGATGATTTCACCCAGCTGACATTCAAGCTGCGCGCTGGCCATAAGTGGTCGGATGGTGCGCCGTTCACATCTGCTGATGTGAAGTTCTGGCACGACAACCTGATGCTGGACACGAACATCTTCGAAAATCCGAAGGATTACGTGACCGTGGCCGGTGAGACGATGACCGTCGATACGCCAGATGCGACAACGGTTGTCTTTAACCTGCCTGCTCCAAAGCCGGGTCTGCTCGCACACTTTGCGACGCATTATGCGCAAGGCTTCCAGCCGAAGCATTTCCTTGGTCAGTTCCACCCTGCGATCAACTCGGACGCGGACGCTTATGCCCAGTCGCTTGGCTATGAGAACGGCTATGCCGCGATCAAGTCGTATTACGGCAACTCGGACTGGACAGACACACCGTCGCCAATGTTGTCTTCGCCAGAGCTGGTTGATGGCCTGCCAAAGGGCACGCATCCAACGCTGGAAAGCCACATCTATGTGACGGACACGACAGAAGGCCGCTACTTGGTCGCCAACCCGTATTTCCACCAAGTGGACACAACGGGTCAGCAACTGCCGTACATTCCGACGCAGGACGAAGTCTATATCAACGACAACGAAGTGCGTATTCTGAAGCTGGTCAACGGCGAGATCGACTATAAGTCTCAGTCGCTGCAACTGGCCTCGGCTCCGATCCTTTTGGAGAACCAGGAAAAGGGCAATTACTCTATCTATCTCAAGCCTGAGAT
>CALLWO010000178.1 GCA_938016355.1 uncultured Boseongicola sp.
CAGGCTCAGGCTCAGAACTCAACTCCGCCTCGAAGTCATCTTGCGCAGTGGAATAATCATCTTCAAAATCTGGAGCGCTTGTTCCTTCGGCCTCATATTCAGCCTCGAACTCCGGCTCTTCGAGGTCCACGTCTGTGGCCAGCGCCTGTGCAGTTTCGGCTGGCGGTGGGGGAAGCTCATACCAAGTATGACCGCAATTCGAACATTGCACATCACGCCCCTCATCGGGGATCATTCCGGTGTCAATTTCGTATTGCGCGCTGCAATTCGGACAGATCAGCCGCATCGTCTCGCCCCTGTAAATTTATGCCTCGTCCCGATCAGGTCACGTCATCATATGCGCCCGACACTGCTTTTAACCGTTCTCTAGCACTTTCCGTCGGTTTCTCAAAGTACTGCCGTTGCACGAAACGCCGCCATGATGCAAAAGCAATGCGATATGAATGATGTCCCTGCAATCGAGCTTCACAATGCCGCCATGAGCTATGGCGGTCGCACGCTGTTTCGCGATGTTGGTATAACGCTTGCGCAGGGCAGTTTTCATTTTCTCACCGGACCTTCGGGTGCCGGGAAAACGACCTTGATGAAGCTCTGCTACGGAGCGTTGCGCCCCACAGAAGGGCGCGTGTCAGTCTTTGGCGAAGATACCGGCCATATGTCGCGTGACGAGATCGCACGCATGCGCCGCAACGTCGGAGTAGTGCATCAGGATTGCCAGTTTGTGGATCATTTGAGTGTCTCTGAAAACGTTCTGCTACCGGTCAAAGTATCGGGTGCGGTCGCAGAAGATTTAGACGCGAATCTTTCAGAATTGATGGGCTGGGTCGGGTTGACGAATTTGGCCGATCACCGACCTGCGGAATTGAGCGGCGGCGAACGTCAAAGGGCGGCATTGGCGCGCGCTGTGATCCTGTCCCCAGACGTCATCCTTGCAGATGAGCCGACCGGGAATGTCGATTGGGAAATGTCTCTTAAGATATTGAACTTGCTTATCGAACTGAATCGTCTTGGGAAGACCGTGCTATGCGCGACCCACGATATGTCGCTCATCCGGCAGGCAAAAACCCGTGTGTCAGCGCGGGTTCTGCGACTTCGAGGCACTTCGATCGAGCTGGCGGGGGCAGAACTGTGAACAAGTTGCTCGATCTTTTGCGCGGCGACACAGAAGCCGACCGGGTGGTGCCCCCCACCGGGTTTACTGTTCTGCTGACGTTGGCAAGCTCTGCTGCGATGGCCTTTCTGGCGGTTTTTGTGTTGGCGTTGGCCCTTTCGGCGGGTCGCCAAGCGTCTGCCTGGGAAGACGCGTTGTCTGACACGGCGACAGTGCGCATTTCAGCGCCCGCGGACGAGTTAGAAGCTCAGGCGAATGCTGTTGAAACGATATTGGCCCAAACGCCCGGCGTGGGCGCGACGCATCGACTAACCGCAGATGAACAAGCGCAGCTGCTTGCGCCGTGGTTTGGTGAAGAGCTGCCCTTGGACACGTTGCGCCTTCCGATACTGATCGAAGTGTCGCTGGACGGCGAGGGCCCTGACCCCCAGGGCCTGCGCCAAAGGTTCGCGGCCGAAGCGCCGGGCGCTGTTTTTGACGATCACGGTCGATGGCGTGCGCCAATGATTGATGCGGCATCGGGACTGAAGACCATTTCTCTGATCGCGCTTTTGCTTATCGTCGCTGTCACAGGTGTCACGATTGCCCTGGCGGCCTCGGCGGCTTTGGCGGCCAATGGTCAAGTCATTGACGTCTTAAGGTTGGTTGGTGCCGAGGACAGCTACATCACCCGCGCATTTGTACGCCGCTTCACATTGAGAACGCTGATTGGTGCGATTGGCGGCACTGTTGTTGGTTTGATAGCGGTGGCGTTGATCCCAAATGTTTCGCTCGATGGCGCGGTGTCGGACGTCGGATTGCGCGGATTTGAATGGTTATTGCCTTTCCTCGTACCCGTCGGTGCGGCGATGCTTGCTTTTGGGGCGACGCGGTTCGCAGCAACACGTCGATTGGCGGAGGTTTCGTAATGGCCGTGGTGCAATGGATTCGCTCTCTGGTCTTCAATGTCGTGATGTATGTCTCGATGGTGATTTACGGCATCGTCATGGCGCCCTTGGCATTGTTGAGCAAAGATTGGGCTGTTTTTGCCTGCCGTTCATGGTGCTGGTTTATTGTCTGGGCGGCGCGTTGGATGGTTGGATTGAAGACCGAAATTCGCGGGACACCGCCCACAAGCGAAGTGATGATTGCCGCCAAACACCAGTCGTTCTTTGACATTATCGTCATCTATGGGGCGATCCCCCGTGGCAAATTCATAATGAAACGCGAATTGCTCTACACCCCTTTTGTTGGGCAATACGCAATGCGCGTTGGTTGCGTCCCGGTGGATCGCGGCAAGCGCGGGCAAGCCATCAAACAGCTAAAAGAAGACGTTGCAAAGGGCGCCGCAGATCCCGGGCAATTGGTGATTTACCCTCAAGGTACACGCGTCGCGCCGGACGACTACAAGCCATACAAATCCGGCACCGGCATTCTCTATAACCAACTTGGCCAGCCTTGCGTCCCTGTTGCGACGAACATCGGGCATTTTTGGCCCAAGCGGGGTGTGACCCGGAAACCCGGTATAGCCGTCGTTGAGTTTTTGGAAGCGATAGAACCGGGTCTTGAAATCCCGGTCTTCATGAAAAAGCTTGAGGCCGAAATCGAAGGTCGCTCAGCAGAATTGCTCCGCGATGCAAGGATGCAGAAATGATCAAAGACATTGCGGAGCTTGAAGCGCTCTATGGCACGCCCAAGCCGACGTCGGTTCGCAAAGTTGCCGACCGTATGGTGCCGGTTTATCGCGATTGGATCATGGCGTCCCGGTTCTGTGTATTGACCACATCCGGGCCCGAAGGCACCGACGGAAGCCCGCGCGGGGATGATCGCGCTGTCGTTCAGGAGATCGACGAGAAAACACTGGCGATGCCCGATTGGAAGGGCAACGACCGCATAGATTCACTGCGCAATATCGTCCGCGACTCGCGCGTGTCGCTGATGTTCATGGTGCCGGGTTCCAACAACGTTGTTCGCGTAAACGGGCGCGCGCATTTGACGGCCGATCCGGAGATGCTGGAAGTTTTTCGTCGCGACAAAGCCTTACCCAGAAGCGTCATCATGATCGAGATTGGCGAAGTGTATTTCCAATGTTCCCGGGCGCTTATGCGATCCCGGCTGTGGACCAGCGGCAACGAAAGTGATGACCTGCCCAGCCCGGGGGATATGCTGAAAGCTTTGACCGCAGGCGAAGTGGGGGGCGCAGAGTACGACGCGTCATGGCCCGAGCGTGCGCGCAAAAGCATGTGGTGATGCAACGCGCCGACCACAACGCCACGCTTTTTGAGATGCGTTTGGAGCGCAGTCGCCGCGATCTGTTTGATATGTTTGAAGGCCTTTATGGCCGCCACCCGGCCTATGCCGATTTTCGCAATCGCCTCGAAGATATGATGCGGCGCGCCTGGGCCGAGCGATCAGAAGATCTGAAATGGTTGGATATGAAGCGGGATCTGGAACCTGATTGGTTTCAGCGCCCCGATATGATCGGCTATGTTTTCTATGTTGATCTATTTGCGGGCGACTTGAACGGCGTTCTTGGAAAGCTGGATTATCTCGAACAGCTTGGCGTCAGTTACGTGCATTTGATGCCGTGCCTGAAGCCCCGGCCAGGTGACAACGATGGCGGCTATTCGGTGATGGATTACCGCGCGATCAACCCGGATCTCGGGACGATGGACGACTTGGAAAAGGTCGCCAATGCTTTGCGCGAACGCGGGATGTCGCTTTGCCTTGATATGGTTTTGAACCACACGGCGCGGGAACACGAATGGGCAGTGGCTGCGCGCGCCGGAGATGCGCGCAAGGCGGCGTTTTACCATCTGTTTGATGATCGCAAGCTGCCAGATCAGTACGAAGAAACACTTGTCGAGATATTTCCTGACACAGCGCCAGGCAGCTTCACATTTGAAGACCAAATCAAGTCTTGGGTATGGACGACCTTCAACACTCATCAGTGGGATCTGAACTGGGCAAATCCCGATGTGTTTCTCGAAATTGCCGACACGATGCTGTTCCTCGCCAACAAAGGCGTGGATGTCTTGAGGCTCGACGCGGTGGCCTTCATGTGGAAACGCATGGGCACGCGCTGCCAGTCCGAACTTGAAGTTCACATGATCCTTCAGGCGTTGCGCGCCGTGTGTCGCATCGCTTGCCCGGCGGTCATACATCTTGAAGAAGCCATCGTTAGCCCGCAAGAAATGCTGCCTTATCTGGGGCGCGGCTCGCATGACGGAAAAGAAGGCAATCTCGCCTATCACAATTCCCTGATGGTCCAGTTTTGGTCTGCCATCGCCACGCGTGAAACCGCGTTGATGGAACATACACTTTCGACGCATTTCCCGACGGTGCTTCGGAATGCGACATATGCAAACTACATCCGATGTCATGACGATATTGGTTGGGCGATCACAGATGAGGACGCACAAGCTGTTGGCGCGACCGGCTTTGGCCATCGCGCGTTCCTACAGCAATTCTACACGGGCGATTTCCCCGGTAGTTTTGCGCGCGGCATTGCCTTTGGCGTGAACGAGGAGACCGGTGATGCGCGTTTGTCGGGAAGTTTCGCTTCGCTCGCTGGACTTGAGGCGGCAATCCTGGATGGCGACCCGATCGGCATTGATCGGGCGGTGGACCGCATTCTGCTTGGTCATGCGCTGATTGCGGCTTACAGCGGCATTCCCCTGATTTACATGGGCGATGAGATCGCTCTTTTGAACGACCACAGCTATCTAGATGATGCGAGCAAGGCCCATGACAGTCGCTGGGTTCATCGTCCTGAAATGGATTGGGAGCTCGTTTCGGAGATTGAGGCCAATCCAAAAGGCTCGCCACAGGCGCATGTTTTCGCGGGCGTTCGCCATATAGTGTCGCGCCGCAAGGAGACGCCTGAAATTCATGCGGGACATCCGGTTCGGATACTTCGCGCGCCTCACCGGAGTGTCCTGGCATTCTCACGTGAAGCGCCGACGGGGCCATTGGTTTGCTTGTTCAATTTTGCCGACGAAGCAGCAGATGTTCCTGCGGAATGGCTCCTGAAGCAAGGCGTCGTCGAGTTCCATGACGCATTGGCAGATCAACCCACATGGGTTTCAAACGGGGACGTCACTTTGCCTCCATATGGGCGGGTTTGGCTGCGCTAACGTGGGTTAACCTTGCGCTCTTGCGAACCCCGAAAAGAATAAGGCCGCGCCCGGCAGCGATCCGCAAAACCTTGCTCTTGCCGCGCAGGGCCGCCATATATCGGCCCAAGAGCAAATAAGGGACGCCGATGCAAAGCTATCTTGAATTCGAAAAGCCGCTCGCTGAAATTGAAGGCAAGGCAGAAGAACTACGTGCGATGGGCCGCGCAAACGCCGAAATGGATGTCGAAAAAGAAGCCTCGGCGCTTGATAAAAAAGCGGCCGCTATGCTTGCGGACCTTTATAAGGATTTGACCCCTTGGCGAAAATGCCAAGTTGCGCGCCATCCGAACCGTCCGCACTGCCGCGACTACATTGATGCGCTCTTCACCGAATATACGCCGCTTGCCGGAGATCGAAACTTTGCCGATGACCACGCCGTGATGGGCGGTTTGGCGCGGCTGAACGATCGCGCCGTGATGGTCATTGGCCACGAAAAAGGCAACGACACGACCTCGCGCATTGAACGTAATTTCGGAATGGCGCGCCCCGAAGGTTATCGCAAAGCTATTCGCCTCATGGATCTGGCGGATCGGTTCAACGTTCCGGTCATCACTTTGGTTGACACACCCGGCGCCTATCCCGGCAAAGGCGCTGAAGAGCGCGGTCAATCCGAAGCGATTGCCCGGACCACGGAAAAGTGTCTCCAACTTGGTGTGCCCTTGGTCAGCGTGATCATTGGCGAAGGCGGGTCAGGCGGCGCGGTCGCATTCGCAACCGCAAACCGAATCGCCATGCTGGAGCACTCGATCTACTCTGTAATTTCGCCAGAAGGCTGCGCGTCGATCCTTTGGAAGGATGCCGAAAAGATGCGAGAAGCTGCCGAGGCGCTTCGCCTTACTGCGCAGGACCTTCACAAGCTTGGCGTGATCGACAGGATCATCGCTGAGCCAACCGGGGGTGCGCAACGTGACGCGAAAAAAACCATCGAAGCCGTCGGGGAATGCATCGATGATATGGTGTCCAAGCTTGCCGGGTTGTCCCGTGACGAAGTTCGCCGCGAGCGTCGCAAGAAGTTCCTCAATATGGGCTCAACTGGGCTGGCGGCCTAACCAGCTTCTTCGCTAGCGTCGTCCGAGCGTTTGCGGATGGCTTCCATTTCTTTCGCGAGTTCGACTTGCCAGGTGCCACGGATCTCCGCGACCGCGTCCATGTAGGCTTGGTTTTCCGTCGGTACGACACCCGGTTCGTATGCGCTCGCAACCTCTACCATTGCGCGCCGGTCCATCTCGTCAAAAGCAGTTGCCATTTTTTCTGCGTCGCCACGGGGCACACCAAGGGCTTCAAACGCGGAGCGGCCCATGCGGATGGACGCGTCATAGGTTTCGCGGATGATATCGCGACATCCAACCGCCCAGAGGTCGTAAACGTGGTGTCGATTTCGCGCACGGGCCATCACGTGCAGATGAGGGTAGTTTTCGACCGCATATTTCGCAAGTTCCGTGATTTTCGTTTGGTCATCTATCGCAATCACCAGAAGCTTTGCCTCGGAAATGCCGGCTGCTGCCAATAGATCTGGGCGCATGGCGTCGCCGTAATACGCACTCGCCCCAAACTTGCGAAGATTGTCGATCTGTTCAGAGCTGTAGTCGATCACGGTGGTCGTGTAGCCCGCAGTTTGCAGCATCCGGTCGATCACGGTCCCGACCCGTCCAAAACCGGCGATGATGACACTTCCCTTTTCATCGATTTCATCTTCTTGGCGGTTTAACGCGTCGGTAAATCGAGGTGCTATCACCCGGTCGTAAAGGATAAACAACGCCGGCGTCAGTAGCATCGAAAGCGCAATGATCAACAAAAGCTGATCTGCGATGCTTTGCGGAATGACCGCATTGGCAACCGTGAAACTCAACAGAACAAAGCCGAATTCACCCGCTTGTGCCAAGCCAAGCGTCAGTAACCAGCGATCCGTCCCGCGAAGACCAAATACCGTGCCAAGTGTGAAAAGGACTGCACCCTTTATCACCATCAGACCGAGTGTCAGGGCCACAACCGTTCCAAGATTTTCAAATAGAAGCGCAAAGTTGATGCCCGCGCCGACAGTCATAAAAAACAACCCGAGCAATAACCCTCGGAAAGGGTCAATGTCGGATTCAAGCTCGTGGCGATACTCGCTGTTGGCAAGAACAACACCGGCAAGGAATGTCCCAAGCGCGGGCGAAAGGCCGACCAGAGTCATCAGAAGCGCAATACCAACGACACCCATCAAGGCTGTCGCGACAAAAAGCTCTCGCAAACCAGCCATTGCGATAAACCGGAAAATTGGGCGTGTAAGATAATTCCCGCCCAATACGACCGCCGCGACTGCAGCAAGCGTCACCAGCGCGGTTTGCCACCCATTCAATCCATCCACGAGGCTCATGGACGAGCCGTGATCACCGCCGCCATGACCATCGTCCGCGTGACCGTCGTCACTTGAATGGTCTGCGTCGGTTCCGTGACCGGTATCTGACGCGTGTATTTCAGTTGCGCCATGCCCGTTGGTCGCCATGCCAGCGGTGTCCATAAGCTCCGGCATCGCCAGCAAGGGGACGAGCGCCAAGATAGGGATGACGGAAATATCTTGGGTCAGCAGAACCGAGAAGCTGGACTGGCCTCCATCAGATTTCATCAGCCCCTTTTCGTTCAGGGTTTGGAGCACGATCGCCGTTGAGGACAGCGCCAGTACAAGTCCGATGGCCAAAGCGATTGTCCAGACCTGTCCAAAGAGCATGGCAAAAACCATGACCGCGCCCGTTGTGAGGGCAACTTGCCCTCCACCAAGACCCAACAACTGGCCTCGCATCGACCAAAGATGTTTTGGTTCCAGCTCAAGACCGACGAGGAACAGCATCATTACAACGCCGAATTCCGCAAAGTGTTGGATTGAGACGACATCGACGTTCAACAGCGCCAATACAGGACTGATTACGATCCCCGCGATGAGATAACCCAGCACAGATCCAAGGCCGAGCCTTGATGCGATGGGCACTGAAATCACGCCCGCGACAAGGAAAATAAAGGCAAGCAGCAGAAAATCGGTCATTCTTATGTCCCCAAGGCCGGATGAGGATGCATCCGGTCCGCTATCGTTTCCGCACAGCGACCCAAGGTCAAGTGCGCGGGAGAAATAGTCCTGTGTGCGGAAAAATGAACAACGTTCAAATTTTTCCTTGACCGAATCGTTTGCGCTCCCTAAATCTGTGAACATCGTTCATAAATGGAGAAATAAGATGATTATCCGTTCAACACTTCTTGCCGCTGTAGCCGCATTGGCCGTTACTCCTGCATTTGCCGGCCCAAGCGGGCAGCATTCGGCGCAAGCCTCAGAACATGCAGGTGCCGCGGCGAGCCATGGTTCTGCAGCCATCGCGACAGGGGCAACCACAGTTGTTGCAGTGCCAGTGTTGGCCGTTGGTTCTGCAATCACGCTGACCGGATCGGCGCTTGAATCCGCAGGTGAAACGGTCCTCATTCTTGGTTCTGATATCGCCAATGCTGCTCATGCACCGTTGGTCATTGAGCCCGCGCTGACGGCGAACGGCGCACCGGTGTTGAAATGAGGATGTTCAAACGCCTCGTCGCGGCGGGCGCGGTTGCGCTTGCGGTTGTCCTGCCTGGGTTCGCTCAGGCAGGCAGCAGCGAAGCTAGCGATCCCGTTTTGCCCCGCCAGCAGGTCGCGCAATTCTCTGACCGTATTCAGCAAGACCTTGCCGCGCGGGGCGCACATGTTGCCATCGTTGCGCGCATGGGGCGCGATCCCGCCAGTCTTCCAGATGGGATCACCTACACACACGTTGGTTTCTGGGTCTATTCCGAGATCACGAAAACCGATGGCTCCAAATCGCGGGGCTATCGCGTCTATAACCTGTATCAGGAGGCCGACAACGATGCGCGCAGCAAGCTGATACAGGACAGTCCGGCAGACTTCTTTGCGGGCGCTAAAAGGCTGGATGCGGGGATCATTATTCCCGATACGCGATTGCAAAAACGCATTTTGGGCGTAATCGCCAGCCCGGTCTACGCTGCCCTTCACAATCCGACCTATTCGGTTCTGGCGAACCCCGCTGATGCGCGTTTTCAGAACTGCACGGAACACACGCTCGACGTGGTTATGGCCGGTGTTTACGACATATCAGATCGCGCGCAGATCAAGACCAATATTGCGGCCTATTTCGACGGGCAACACGTGAAGCTAAGCGCCGTCAAACGCAGTTTTGCAACGATTGCTTCGCAGGCCCTGACCACAGTTGATCACGGTCGAAAAGTTGAGACCGCGACGTTTGGTTCGATTGCACGCTTCATGCAAGAATACGACTTGGCAGATCAGGTTTATCGGGTGACCCCCGATGCGGTGCGCCAATTCTGAATGCCAGGAAAGCAAAGCGGCGGCGCTCACTGTGCCGCCGCTTTCATGCAATCTATTCTGCCGTGAGTTCGGCTTGTTTCACAATCACTTCCGCCTGACGGACGCTTGCGATGTCAACAAGCCTGCCCTTGTAAACGGCCGCGCCCGCGCCGGTTCGTTGGGCCTCTTCCATCGCAGCCAAAATCTCGCGGGCTTCAGCGACCGCTTCAGCGGATGGTGTAAACACCTCATTCGAGAGGGCAACCTGTTTTGGATGGATCGCCCATTTCCCGACCATACCCAGTGTGGCGGACCGCCGGGCCTGCGCGCGAAACCCTTCGTCGTCACTGAAGTCGCCAAACGGTCCATCCACGGGTAAAACACCGTGTGTTCGGCACGCCGCCACAATCGCAGTTTGTGCCCAATGCCAAGGGTCCGACCAAAATTTCTCTCCGTCGCGGTGCATATAGTAATTTTCCTGCGTGCCCCCGATGCCGGTTGTCTGCATGCCCATAGACGCGGCAAAATCCGCAGCGCCAAGTGACATTGCCTGGAGGCGCGGCGAACTTGCGGCGATTTCCTCGACATGGGCGATTCCGGCGGACGTCTCGATTATGACTTCAAGACTGATTGCACGTTTGCGTCCATGCGCGGCCTCAATGGCCGTAACCAACGCATCCACCGCATAGACGTCCGCGGCGCATCCGACTTTGGGAATCATGATCTGCCCTAGCTGGTCGCCCGCGTTTTCCAGAACATCGACAACATCGCGGTACCAAAAGGGCGTATCAAGTCCGTTGATTCTCACGCTCAGAAGCTTGGAACCCCAATCAATGTCATGGGTCGCGGCGATGATATTCTTGCGCGCTTGTTCCTTGTCATCCGGTGCGACTGAATCCTCAAGATCGAGATTGATCACGTCAGCGGCGCTTGCAGCCATTTTTTCGAAGATGGCAGGTCGTGAGCCTGGACCAAACAATTGGCAACGGTTTGGACGGGCAGGCGCGGCGGGCTGCAGTCGAAAAGACATCTTTGAGTAACTTTCTTTCGTCAGAGGTTATGCGATCGGTATTATGTTGCGCTGCAGCATTCAAGTGCGTTTTGCATTTGCGGCATGGCGCATACGAAGATTCATCGATTCCATTCATCAGTTCCCCGGAGACTTGCGGCCTTCCTAATATTGTGCGCAACAATCTTCGAATATTTGCCGAATTTACTCAAATTTGTCCGTCACATTTTATTGGCGTCGCAAAATTCGCAAAGACATTTTGTCTGATCCAGAGAAACTCGCCTGAAAGACCTCGGAGGGGATGAAAATGATTCGTACACCATATCTTTTGTTTTTGGGCGACGCGCACGATCAGCTTGCCGCTAAAGTGGCGCAGGGCATCAAGGATTGGCGCCCGGAAAATGTTGTTGGCCAGTTTCGCATGGACGGCTGCCAAGCGGACGTCGGCGCACCAGATCTGACATTGCAAGACGCCTATGACAAAGGTGCGCGAACGCTTGTGATTGGCGTCGCCAATCGCGGGGGAGTTATCTCTGAAGCCTGGCTGACTGTCTTGGCCGAGGCCATGGAGATCGGATTTGATATCGCCAGCGGCCTGCACAATCTGTTGCGGGACGAGGATATCCTGAAAGCCACATCCGCGCGCTCAGGCGCGACTTTGCACGACGTGCGTGTGCCGTCTGTGGCCTATCCCATTGCGAACGGTGTGAAACGGTCCGGCAAACGGTGTCTTGCTGTCGGAACGGATTGTTCTGTTGGCAAGATGTACACAGGTCTCGCAATGGACACCGAAATGCAGAAACGCGGGCTGAAATCGACATTTCGTCCAACCGGCCAAACCGGCATTCTGATCACTGGTGCAGGTGTTCCGCTTGATGCTGTTGTTGCGGATTTCATGGCGGGTGCGGTTGAATGGCTGACACCGGAGAACGACCCTGATCACTGGGATCATATCGAAGGGCAGGGCAGTCTTTGGCACGTGTCCTATTCCGGCGTCACGATGGCGTTGATCCATGGTGGTCAGCCCGACGCTCTTATTTTGGCTCACGAACCGACACGTACACACATGCGCGGGCTTCCCGAGCATGCGTTGCCTTCGCTTGAGGCGCTGCGCGATCAGGCGCTGACAATGGCGCGGATTGCCAACCCGAATTGTGTTGTGGCGGGCGTGTCCGTGAATACGAAAGCGTTGTCGGATGACGCCGCCCTGGCACTTTGTGCAGATATTGAAGCGCAGATGGGTTTGCCAACAGTCGATCCGTATCGGCATGGCGCTGCGCGTTTGGTTGACGCGCTCTTGGCGCTTGACTGAGTATCGCGCAGCAGGTTGAAACTTGCTTTCGGGGGCTCTGCCCCCGCGCGCAGATGCGCGCTCCCCCGGGATTTTCCAGACCCAAAGAAGGGACTTGTCAGATTGCATATTGAAACGTTTTCGGAATCATTTCGGCTGGCCGAAACATTTACGATTTCCCGAGGCTCGCGTGATTTTGCGGCTGTGCTTTCGGTGCGGGTGCGGGATGGCGATCACGTGGGCATGGGGGAGTGCGTCCCCTATAAGCGGTACGGTGAAACCATGGAAAGCGTCTCGACTCAGATTGAGACGCTTCCGAGTGAAATCACGCGTCCTATTTTGCAAGACGCGTTGCCGGCTGGTGCCGCGCGCAATGCAGTCGATTGCGCCCTTTGGGATCTTGAAGCCAAGCGTTTAGGGCAGCCCGTCTGGAAGATCGCCGGATTGGAAGCGCCTGGACCGGTGCAGACTGCATTTACACTGTCACTGGATGTGCCCGAAAAAATGGAAATTGCGGCTGCCAAACATGCGCACCGCCCGCTTCTTAAGATCAAACTGGGTGGTGAGAACGATATGGCGCGGCTTGAGGCCGTGCGCCGCGGTGCCCCAAGGACAGACATCATTGTGGATGCCAACGAAGGTTGGACGGCAGAGATTTATTCTGAGTTGGCGCCTCATCTCGTTCGGCTTGGCGTGCTGCTCGTTGAACAACCCCTGCCGGTCGGTGAAGACGATATGCTGTCGGAGATTGAACGCCCGCTTCCTGTGTGTGCCGACGAAAGCTGCCATGACCGGGCCTCTTTGTCATCGTTAGCTGGTAAGTACGACGTTGCGAATATCAAACTTGATAAAACTGGCGGGCTGACGGAAGCGCTTGCCCTGCGCGAGGCTGTGATCAAGCAGGATTATACAGTGATGGTCGGATGCATGGTGGGGACATCCTTGGCAATGGCGCCTGCGATGTTAGTGGCACAAGGAGTGGCATTTGTTGATCTGGATGGGCCTCTTCTTTTGGCCGAAGATCGCACACCCGCATTGGCCTATGACGACGCAGGGCTTCACCCGGCGCAAACTGCGCTTTGGGGCTGATGTTGACGACTTAATAGGTTTCAGCTTGCCGCAAAGCGGGTATGAGACACTTGGACAGCGAATTTTTGAAGGATCGAAGCCATGAATCGCATTGTTTACGTAAACGGAGATTTTGTCCCTGAAAATGAGGCGAAAATTTCAGTTTTCGATCGTGGGTTTCTGTTTGCGGATGGCGTCTATGAGGTGACCAGCGTTCTTGATGGCAAGCTCATGGACTTTGAGGGTCATGCCCGGCGGCTGGAAAGGTCTCTGAGTGAACTTCAGATGGCCGCGCCGGTCACCACGGAGGAGTTGCTTGCGATCCATCGTGAATTGATGGCGCGTAACGATCTCAGCGAAGGCATGATCTATCTGCAAGTTACACGGGGCGCTGACGCGGATCGGGATTTTGCGTTTCCCGACGCCTCAAAAGTTCCATCAAGCTTGGTTTTGTTCACTCAGTCCAAGGCCATTGCGGATAGCCCGGCGGCGAAAGTCGGCCTGAAAGTCATTTCGATTGAAGACCAGCGTTGGGCGCGTCGCGATATTAAGACTGTTCAACTGCTTTATCCCTCAATGGGCAAGATGATGGCGAAGGCCGCTGGATGTGACGATGCCTGGATGGTTGAAGATGGTGTTGTAACTGAGGGGACGTCGAACAACGCCTATATTGTCAAAGACGGCCGGATCATCACGCGCCATCTCTCCAACGAGATTTTGCACGGTATCACGCGTGCGGCTGTGCTGCGTTTTGCCCGCGAGGCGCAAATGGAAGTCGAGGAGCGCGCCTTCACAATCGAAGAAGCGCAAAGTGCTGACGAGGCATTCATCACCTCCGCATCGACATTCGTGATGCCAATTGTCGAGATTGACGGGGCGTCTGTTGGAGAGGGTGTGCCAGGACCCACAGCAGCGCGCCTTCGCGAAATTTACCTCGATGAAAGTCGAAAATCTGCGATCTAACAGGAA
This sequence comes from uncultured Boseongicola sp., assembly GCA_938016355.1. Lineage (GTDB taxonomy): Bacteria > Pseudomonadota > Alphaproteobacteria > Rhodobacterales > Rhodobacteraceae > CALLWO01. Next base: position 13,930 of record CALLWO010000178.1, read on the forward strand.
GATGGCGTGGATTCACTGCCGGCTTACCTCGTGGATTAGCGATATGGTAATGAACGCGAAATAGGTTCGGGCCTGAATTTCAGGCGATCCAAACCTTTCATGACGTTGGACGAACTCATTTCTTCATTTGCATCGCTGACGGGCGATGCCATCGGGATCGCGTTTCGGGGCCCCGGTGATGTCGTTGGGCGTATGGTTTGGGTGAACGATGCATATGTGGAGTTGTTCGAATACCCACGGGATGAAGTGGTCGGACAACTTACGGGGTTTAAGAATGACCCGGAGTATGTCGAGGGCTTCCTTTCAACTCTGAAGGATCGGTTTGAGGCTGGCGAAAACCACATCAGCTCTGAAACCTATTGTCGTACCAAGTCGGGCAAGCGAATTTGGACGAGTGTAAAGCTGCTAACGATCCCAACGGAGACCGGTCGTTTTACAGCCGGATTGTACCGGAATCTTACAGCCCTGAAAGAGCGCGAAGTCGCAGCGAATGAGGCTTTGGCCGAGCGTGATGCCGCCTATCTTTCAAGTGAAATCACGCACAGCCGAATGATGAGCGCAATCAACTGCATCGCCGATCCTATGGCAATTTGGGATGCAGACTTTAAGCTGGTCGTTTGCAATGCAGCGTTTGCGCCGAAACTTCTCAACCAGACCGAACCTATGCCGGTTGGCACATCTGTTGATGACTTTTTAGAGAAAGCCGCGAACTCAGGCCTATTTTCGGACGCTATTGATTGTGAGGCCGAGTGGGCGAAAAATGCAGCGGAAAGTCTTCGCGCCGGTCCAATTCAAGACATAACACGTTTCACGAATGGTGAAGTTTACAAAGCCGTCAGCTATCAATCGCCCAATGGTGACACGCTCGTGATGAGCACCAACATCACTGAGCTTGAAAATGAACGATTGAGTAGGGAGTCTTACGCCCGCCAGCTAGAGGAGGCTCACCAGGTTTCGCGGCATCAGGCAAGCCATGACGAGCTGACCGGTCTAGGTAATCGAAGATTTCTTACCGGCGCACTTGATCGTATGAATGAACGTCTGCGGCGGCATGGTGGTCTCATTAGCGCGCTTCATATTGATCTCGATCGCTTCAAACAGATAAACGATACACGCGGCCACGACGTGGGCGATCACGTTCTCATTGCTGTCGCAAAGTTGCTTTCCAGTATTGTGGCAAATGGGGATGTGCTTGCCCGTACCGGCGGGGATGAGTTCGTCATCATTACTTACGACGCGGATGGCGATGGAACTTACGCACATCGCCTCGCGCTTACAATCATCGAGGAACTTGCGCGCCCGATTTATGCACGCGGTGTCGAATTTCGCGTCGGCGCAAGTGTTGGAATCGCTGCGACCGATGTGTCTGCGGTTCCTGATCTGCTGACAGATTCCGACATCGCACTTTATAAGGCAAAATCGCTGGGGAGGGGTTGTGTCAGGCGATTCAGCACATCGGATTTTGACGCGATGCGCGAACTGAAAACGCTATCGGATGATATTTTACGCGGTTTGGAAGCGTCTGAATTCGTCCCGTTTTATCAGGTCCAGATTGATGCCGCGACCGGCGAAATGGTCGGATTGGAGGCCTTGGCGCGTTGGCTACACCCCGAACACGGTGTTCTGGCACCAGATCGTTTTCTGGAGATTGCTGAACATATCGCAGTCGTTGATCGTATCGATCAAATGATCTTTGAAAAGGCGCTTAAAGAGTGCAGCAAGGAGTTTTCCTCCGGTTTCGCGCCGAGCCTCTCCTTTAACATCAGCCACAAACGTTTGATGTCAGCAGAGATTCTAAAGGCGGCAGAAGCAGCGGCAAAGTATCCAGGTAAGGTCGCCTTTGAATTGCTTGAATCGATTTTTCTGGATGAAGCGGATGATGCATCCCGGCTTCAACTGGATGCTTTGCGCGATGCGGGCATTATTCTTGAAGTGGATGACTTCGGCAGCGGGCATGCCTCAATCATCGCCTTGGAGCAAATTGCGCCGGAGCGGCTAAAAATTGATCGCCGCTTGATCTTTCCGATCACCCAATCTGAGCGATCAGCGCGTATGGTGCGCTCGATCATCGATCTTGGCCGTGCGCTCGACATCGAAATCACAGCAGAAGGTGTCGAAACCGAAAGCCATGTCGCGCTTTTGACAGCACTGGGATGCGAGCGTTTTCAGGGATACCACTTTGGCAAACCAAATCTCTTGAAGGAAGCGATTGCAGATTGGTTGCAACCGGAGCCGGACGTTCAACGGGCCGGACTGCGCTAGTCTTCTTTGTTTGTCACGTTCTCAGAAAATGCCTTCTGGAACGCCGAGTCCTGCTCCGGGGTCGACTGTGTTTGATGCTTGTCACGCCATTCGCTGAAGGGCATTCCATAAAACGCTGCGCGACCTTCGTCTTTTGACATCTCAATACCACGCGCATTTGCAGCTTCCTGATACCAGCGGCTCAGGCAGTTGCGGCAAAAGCCGGTCAAATTCATCATATCGATATTCTGCACGTCAGGACGCTCTTCCATAAGGTGCTTTTGCAACCTGCGAAAAGCTGCGGCTTCCAATTCGATGCGTGTTTGCTGATCCATCGGGGTGTCCTTCAAATTGCCTCTGCACGTTCAAGTGCGAGTGGAAGAAGTCGCGCAAAGCGATCCGCCCATTCGACCTGTCCGCTGTCATTTGTGACTAGATCATTGCGCACTTCGATCAATGTGTTCTGCCGTCCTTTGGCAATGGCGTGGCGGTCAATCGTGTCGCCCTTGAGGTGGCCAGAATAGGGTTCGTTTGCACCGACGACCAACCCGGGCTCTTCCCTAAGTAAATCAACCAGGGGTCGCGATAGCCGTTCGTCGTCGGCAAACAAAAGCCCGGCATGCCAAGGCCGCAATGCGCGCCCTCGAAAGCGTGGCGTGAAAGAATGTACAGACACGATAATCGTGTCTTCGCGTCGCCCGGAAATCTCGGCTACACTTGCATGATAAGGTCGATAGCACCGGTCCAAACGCGCCTGAACGTCTCGATCCGAGATGCCACGATTGGCAGGTATGAGAGAGCCGTCATATAGCTGCATTACAAGCGTGGGATCATCTTCGCCACGGTTGGGATCAATGACGAGACGCGAAAAGTTGGACAATATCGCGGGCGCGCCCAACCGCTCTGCAAGCCGAATGGCAACTCCCGCTGCGCCGACATCATACGCGATATGGCGCGCCATATCTTCGTTCGAAACACCAATGTCTCCGCCGTTTACCCAGTCTGGAACATAGTTGGTCGCGTGATCGCAAACGACCAGCCATCTGGATACGCGCTCCCCGCCCAGAACATGCACAGGGCTCCAGCTTAGATTTTGGGCAATCGACTCCATTTGGTTCATCTAACGTTCAAAGGTGGCAAGCGCCAGTTGTCACGCGCTAACATTTGCGGCAATAGAGGCGCGAACCAAATTTTTTGACAAGGGGCTTTTGTCCAAATGCGCCGCCAACGAAATGTGAAAATTGTCGCCACACTCGGCCCTGCGTCGAGTGATAAGGAAATGATCAGGGCTTTGTTCGATGCCGGAGCAGATGTGTTCCGTCTCAATATGAGCCATGGAACGCATGCTGAAATTGGCGAGCGTCACCGGATTATCCGCGACATTGAAAACGAAACAGGGCGCCCGATTGGAATTCTGGCTGATCTTCAGGGTCCAAAGCTCCGCGTTGGTGCGTTTGCCAACGAGGAAGAAGAGCTTGTCGAAGGTGCCGCGTTTCGGCTTGATCTTGATCCGGCGGAAGGCGACATCAATCGCGTTCAATTGCCACACAAGGAAATCTTCGAGGCGTTAGAGCCTGGTTCGTCGTTATTGGTCAATGATGGTAAGATCCGGCTTCAGGTTGAAGACTGTGGTTCTGATTTTGCAAATTGCACCGTTGTCGTTGGCGGAACGATCTCAAATCGTAAAGGCGTGAACGTTCCCGACGTCGTACTCCCGCTTGCCGCGCTTTCCGAAAAAGATCGCAAAGATCTTGAGTTTGTGTGTCGGCTCGGTGTCGACTGGCTCGCTCTTTCGTTCGTGCAGCGTTCCGCAGACGTTGCAGAAGCCCGCGAGCTGGCACAAGGACGCGCCGCGATCCTCTCGAAGATCGAGAAACCCGCCGCGGTGAAAGCGTTTGATGATATTTTGGCCGTCAGCGATGGAATCATGGTTGCGCGCGGTGATCTGGGCGTGGAACTGCCGGTCCAAAATGTGCCACCCATTCAGAAGCGTTTGGTGCGCAAATGCCGTTTGGCGGCCAAGCCGGTCATCGTGGCAACGCAGATGCTCGAGTCAATGATCGAGAGCCCGATGCCAACGCGCGCGGAAGTGTCCGACGTGGCGGCCGCGATTTACGAGGGCGCAGACGCGGTCATGCTTTCCGCAGAGAGCGCGGCGGGCAGCTATCCCGTTGAAGCCGTAAACACAATGAACGCCGTGGCGTTGGAAGTCGAAAACGATCCGACCTATCGCACAGTGATCGAAGCAAGCCGGGGTGGCCCCAAGCAATCGGTTGCCGACGGTATTGTTTCGGCCGCGCGCGAGATCGCGGAAACCGCTGATATCAAAGTCATCTGCTGCTATTCGCAATCAGGTAAGACCGCGGCTTTGGTGGCTCGCGAAAGACCCTCGGTTCCGATTATCGCGATGACATCGTTGATGGGGACAGCCCGTCGCTTGTGTCTTTCCTGGGGCTTGCATTGCGTCAAAACCGACGAGCTTGACCGGTTTAAGACGGCCGTCATCAACGCCGCGCGTGCGGCCCGCTCTGAAGGGTTCGCCGAACCGACCGACCAACTTGTGGTGACCGCCGGTGTGCCGTTTGGCCAATCCGGCACAACCAATATTTTGCGTGTCGCACCCTGCGACGAACGATTGATTTTGCCTGCCGATCCTGACTAAACTTTTCCTAACGGGGAGAAGGAGGACGTAATGGCGGCTTACACCGACACCTTCATGATCCTTGGGATTGTGATCCTTGCATTGGCATTTCCAGCGGCAGTCGGCGCGTTTTCGCGCGGCGCACCTCCGCGTTCAGCTATTGTGGCGTTCATGGTTGGCGGCGTGCTTATCATCATGGCACAAACATCGCGACCCGGCGGATATTCAATCGAGGAAATCCCAGGGCTCTTTTTGCGCGTCTTCACAGGCTGAAAACTTCCAATTTATGCTTGCCAGACTGGGGAATCCCAGTTACTTGGCGCTTTCTGACGGGTCCGCCGGCCAAAGTGGCATGCCGAGTGGGCTTGAACACCGTCCGAACGAAAAGGAGATGGAAATGCCCAAGATGAAGACGAAGTCGAGCGCTAAAAAGCGCTTCAAGGTCACCGCGACTGGCAAAGTCATTGGCGGTCAGGCTGGCAAACGCCACGGTATGATCAAACGGTCTAACAAATTTCTGCGGAATGCGCGCGGCACGAACGTGTTGAGCGAACCCGATCAGAAGCTTGTTAAATCTTACATGCCCTACAGCCGCTAAGGAGACCTGAAAAATGTCGAGAACCAAAGGGGGCACGGTCACCCACGCCCGCCACAAGAAGGTCATCAAAGCCGCAAAAGGTTATTATGGCCGCCGCAAAAGCAATTTCCGTACAGCCACACAGGCTGTCGACAAAGCCAATCAATACGCAACGCGCGACCGTAAGGCCCGCAAGCGTAATTTCCGTGCTTTGTGGATTCAGCGGATCAATGCGGCTGTTCGCAGCCATGACGAAGCATTGACATATAGCCGTTTCATCAATGGCCTGTCGCTTGCTGGCGTCGAAGTTGATCGCAAAGTTCTGGCCGATCTGGCCGTACATGAGCCCGAAGCATTTGGCGCAATCGTCGAAAAAGCGAAGGCCGCACTGGCTTAAGTCAGGCTTAAAACTGTAAGAAATTGAACGGTCCGTCGGGAAATCCCGGCGGACCGTTTCGTTTGCGCACCATTGCAACTTGCATTGGCAAATCCGCGAATATCCTGCCTTAACAACGCCACACTCAAGCTTTAGCTTCCGAAAAAGGCAATCGGCTCGTTAGAAGCCGTCGTCATGAGGCATGGTTATGAAGCTTATTGTGCAGATCCCCTGCTATAACGAAGCGGCTGATATCGCGCGCGTGATCGGAGATATCCCGCGTTCGATAGAAGGCATTTCGACTGTCGAAGTCTTGATCATCGACGATGGATCACGCGACGGTACATCCGACATTGCACGCAAAGCGGGCGCGGACCACATCGTCACGAACAAAGCAAACGCGGGGCTGGCGCGAACATTCCAAAATGGGATCACTGCGGCGCTGGATGCGGGTGCAGATATTATCGTAAACACAGATGGTGACGGCCAATACGATGGCGCGTCGATCCCTGATTTGGTGCGACCCATTCTAGACGGGAAGGCGGACATCGTTGTCGGCGATCGCAAACCGTCGGAAAATCCGGACTTTTCGCCTTTGAAGCGTCTGCTCCAGCGCATTGGGAGCCGGGTCGTTCAGAAGCTTGCGGGTGTTCAAATCGATGATGCTGTGTCTGGTTTTCGCGCCTACAGCCGCTCCGCGGCAATGCGGACGACCGTTTTTACACGTTTCAGCTACACAACTGAAACTTTGATTGGTGCGGGCAACAGTGGCATGGCAATTGTCTCCGTTCCCGTCAAAACCAACAAAGTTGATCGCCCATCGAGGCTTTTTACATCGATGGGTGGTTTTGTCTTCCGCCAGATGGTTACAATTCTGCGAAGCTTTGTGATGTACCGCCCGCTCCGCGCGTTTGTGAACATTGGCTTTGTCATGATGGCGCTAGGAATGATCCCAATCGTGCGCTTTCTGATCCTTTGGCTGATGGGCGACGGCGGCGGACACATCCAATCGCTCATCCTGGGTGGCGCATTGTTAGTTTGCGGCTATTTCACTTTCCTTGTGGCATTGCTGAGCGACGTCGTAGCCACAAATCGCCGCCTTGAGGAAGAGATCGTCACAATATTGCGCCGCATGGAGTACGAGAAAAAGTGACGGAAATCTTGGGTAACAATGACCCAGTGCGCCGTGCCGGAATTGTCGGCTGCATCATCGGAGCGATGTTTCTCTGGGTCGCCCAAAGTATAGCGGTTTCAACGACCGAACTGCCGTATATTGGCGAGTGGGTCTATAATTATTACTACCTTTCAATCCTGGAAGGTCGGCTTGATGTGCCGATTCAAATCATCGGATTGGAAGGGCATTATACCTCGGATGGGAGGGCGTTCGTTTACCACGGCCTGTCCCCGTTGCTAATACGCGCGGTATTTTCCCCATTCGTTGATCTAACTGCGTTTGATCTTCGCTACATCACCATCTGGTTCGGCGCTGTTGCTGGAACGATTGGGTTCTACTTAACTCTCTTGGGCATGCTTCGGACGGTTTGGCCTGAAAATAGGGTCGCATCGCGTGCATCCCATGCCCTGATCTGGATACTTCTTTGGTATCTCGCACCCGGACTATTGCTTGTATCTAACGCCTCATTTTTTCACGAGCCGATTGCCATGGCATTTGCGTGTCTTGGGCTATTTGTCTTCTATGCATGGCGCCTTGTTGAGGGTGAGAAGCCAAGCTTTGTGCTATTGCTTCTTATGGCAATTCTAGCCGGATTGGCGGTCCATTCCCGGCCTCACGTTGCAGTTGGCATGTATGCTGTCATGCTTTTAGCGCTTGGATGGTCACTCAAGACCGGCCGTCAGAAATCAATTCCTAGTGTGCTCGCATGTCTTACGGTGCTTGGAGCATTCGGTTTGCTCTACATGCAGATGAACGCGCTGAGATTTGGATCCGCTCTTACCGTAGATGGCTCAATTGACGACGGCGAAGTTCTTTACGGGTTCGTCTTCTGGGGGGAAGAAAAACCGACATCTATCCGGTTTATTGCTGTCCAGGAATACGGGCGCTTTCACTTGGCCAGAGTTCCGTACACGTCGATGGTTTATCTGCTTTCAAACGGTCCCGGGTGGGGTCAGGACATTGCCAACGCTGTTCGTTTGGAAACCGGTGCAATTCGCCTCGAGGCGCCATTGCTGGGCTTCATTTCGTTTTGGGCCCCTTGGTATCTTTTGATGCTGATCGGTGTGTTCCTGGTCCCTGCGATGCGAAAAATGCACCTGCTTTTGCTCGTTGCGACTTTGCCGGCTTTCGTTTTTGTCCTTTGCTACCCAACTGTAACGGCGCGTTATCGCGTGGAGCTTTGGCCGATTGTGTTTCCATTCGCAGCCGCCGCAATGGTGCTTGTCCTGCGGTGGCTTGATGAAAATGCCCATCGCGATCGCTTCGTTTCGGCACTTTTGATTCTTCTGATTTTACCGGCCTTGCCAGTTCTCGCGCGATATTGGCCGCAAGTCTGGTGGGTGGTCATTCCATCGCTGATTATAGGTCTGGGATTTGTGTTCAGATGGCTTGGCGATGGCGGCGGCATCCGGCGATTGATCGTTGTGGCAACGATCATGCTGATTTTGCCAAACATCCATGGAACCACCGCGGTGTTAAAGCTTTATGCGAATTTCCTGAATTGGGAGTGGGGCACACAGTTCAGATCTTATGAAGATTGTGAGCAGGCCGTGCTTATGCACAAAAATCTTGATCCGGCGCGTCTAAAAGAATTCTGCCCGCTGCAAATCTGACGTTAACGTTGCTTCGGCTTTGGCAGAGCCAACCCAATTCCAAATGCGATGACATCGCCAACGACGCAGAGTGCTCGATGAACAAGCGCGACTGCCAAGGCAGCAGGCCCTCCGAGAATTGGTGTTAAGCCAAGCGTTAGAACTGTTTCCCGAACACCCAGCCCACCCGGCGCGCCGGGCGTGACCAGCCCTATGATCCAAGCCGCGGCATAAACTGTTGTGGCAAGCGCCAAAGAAACGGGCGCTGTGGGGTTTGTGACGCCGGCGACCATTTGCACGGACGCACCCAACAACAGAAATGAGAAAGGATAAATTAGAGAGTAAAGTGCGATCTTACCTAGCAGCAATGGCTTCACAGTAGTGTCTCGACGCCCGAGCATTCGCGCCGCTATCAGAAGCCCGATCGCCGCACATGCGACAACAAACACTAAGATCGCAATTCTCGCGGAGTTGGGCAATAGATCGGCAAGCTCTGCGCGCAAGTCCGGCAGCAGCATCAATCCGACTGCTGCCACCAAGAGACCCATTGCAATAGTAGCCATCGTCTCGAACACCATGGCAGCGCCAGTGCGAGTCGCGGACAGGCCGTCGTTTGCAGCCATCGCGACCCGTCCGATGTATTGTGCAACGTTCCCGGGCACGTACTTGCCCAACTGTGATATCAAGAGATGCCGTTCGGCCATCCATGGTCTCGGCGTCTCGCCAAATCCAATCATGAAGCCTTTCCAAGCAAACGCCCCAATCACCAGTACCAAAACATAAAGTGCGACAGCGCCAAAAAGACCTTGCCAAACCCCATCTTCCGAGTAGTTCACATTTCGAAGTTCGCCGCCAAATGCGTAAAGAACCCAGACAATAGCAATAACGCTCAAGATGCCGCCGGCAATGTGAAGGGGTCGTTTCATCACTAATCGGCTCGGGCGACGACAAAAAAACCGTTACCAAAATCGGTTTGCAGGAATGGACGTTGAATTTGGCAGGCGGCCTTCATTGCCAAAACCGCAGGGGCTGATGAAAAGACCTTCCAAAACCGAGTTTCTACGCTGCGATCAGATCCGCTTTCGCCCGTCAGTGTGTGATCATCTTTGTCGGCTTTTGCATCTGTTTGCATCTGTTTGCCGTAAGCGCGCGCGCGCCAGAGCTCCATGATATTTGCCAATGGAAAACCGTAGCATTCGATTTTCTCGACAACGAAGCCTGCGCCCCGAATATGACGTTCCAATTGCGCGCGCTCGTATCGCCGGACATGGCCAGCCCATTCGTCTGCGGCATTCCAGCGCTTGGGATGGGCTGGGGTCGACAACAGCATCCGCCCGCCCGGTTTCAAATATCGACGCCAATCGCGCATTGCTTCGATATCATCCTCCAGATGTTCAATGACCTCGAAGGAGAAAATCATATCAAAACTGCCCACCCAATCCGGGTCCAACTCGGCCTGCAGGTGCATGCGCGTTGCTCCGGCATTCAACTTTGATGCCAACACAAGCGCCTGCTCCGCGCGATCCACACCAAATGCATCAAACCCATCATTTGCCAGTTCTGAAAGAAGCGTTGCGGGCCCGCATCCGATATCAAGCACGCGGCAGGGCTCTACCCTTTTCATATGTCTTTGAACACGGTCACGTCGAAGCAGATAACGCGGAGCCGGAACCCAATCGTGGGAGGGCATGGCTGGACCATATGCGGGATGGAGCTGAATTGATGCGTCGTTCATGACTGCCTGTCGATCTGCTTTTTGCGTCACATAGTCAGAAACTCCAAACGCACGCAATGTGGCCGGCCGTTTCGCGCCGCCAGTTTAGCGGTTCGGCAACACTTTCTTCGCCTCGCCCAGCAACGCCTGACCGATTGATTTTTCGGAGAAACTTTCGACCGCTTGGCGAGGAAACACGGGGTAATCCGCGTCGACAATCCGAGCTATTCCCATCAAAAGCGCGTCCGGTTCGTCTGGCTCAACCATTTCGATCGCCCCTTTGGAAATGGCCGCAAGCGGCGCAATTGCTTCAGAGTTCCGTGTCACGACCGGCCGGCCTGCAGCCAGACACTGATACACTTTGTTAGGTATAACTGAGCCCGCCTTACGTGATGTTCCAAAGACCCCAAGGCATATGTGCGCTTGTGAAATCTCGTCTCGAAGCGCTTCATATGGCACCCACTTCTGCCAACTGATGTGGTCGTGCGGTTCGTCCAAAAGGCGTTGTTCAACAATCGGCTGGTCTTGCCCTGATCCGATGATCATCCAGTCAAACCGGCGGCCCTCAACTGACAATGCAGCGTCCAACACGGTTTCAATTCCATGGAGAGGGATCAGCTGGCCATAAAACAATATACGTGGCCGGTCCGATGGTGGCTGGGGCGCCAGCTGTGGGAAAGCGGACGTCTCTGCTCCAACGGGTACCGCCCCAATGCACCCGGGGGGCAGATGATAAATCTCCTCGATGTGGCGAGCATGGGTTGGCGTGTCGATAATCACCCGACTGGCAAGTCGCAGTGCAATCCATTCAAGGACGTAAAGCAACCAAGCTATTGGGTTCATCGCTGAAACCAAACCGCGGTCTTGCACCACCGTGTCATAGGCCGAGATGAACAAGTCCATGACAATCGGAACGCCTCTGGCACGGGCAAACGGCCACAAGACAATGACATCCAGCAGCGCAGGATACCCAAGCAAAACAACGTCCGGTCGTGGTGTTTTAAGAAACGCGCCGAGCAATCGAGGGTAACTGAGTAACGCCCTCAAAACCCGAACCAGCCCGCCACCGCGTTTCATCTGGCTCTTGTCGGCCACATCCGACCAAATATCGGCGTGAATTTCCTGCAAGTCGACGGCCTCGGATCGCAGGCCTTGTATCAGCAAACGCGCGCGCGGTTTGCTCAGATCATAAGTGCCCCAAACTAGGATTTTCACGGCCCGTCGCTCTGCATTGTTCTTTTGCCAGTACTATGGCGCATGTCTGGTCCTTGCACCACCGTGGTTCGCCTTGCATTTCAAGGGTTCGGCGGCTAACCCGTTCAGGCTTAACGACGAGGGCCACGATGGACGATCTAAGGCAGAAGTATCTCGATGCGATTGCAGGCGCGGGCGATGAAAATGCGCTCGAAGACCTGCGTGTGGCCGCCGTCGGCAAGAAGGGCGAGGTGAGCCTGAAAATGCGCGAGCTTGGCAAGATGACGCCGGAAGAGCGTCAGGTCGCGGGGCCCGCGCTGAACGCGCTCAAGGACGAGATCAACGGCGCACTTGCAGCCAAGAAAGTCGCCCTTGCGGACGCGGCTCTTGATGCGCGCCTGAAGGACGAATGGCTCGATGTCACCATGCCGCCGCGCCCGCGCAACGTCGGCACCATTCACCCGGTCAGTCAGGTCACCGAAGAGGTCACGGCCATCTTTGCCGACATGGGTTTTGCCGTCGCCGAAGGCCCGCAGATCGAAAGCGATTGGTACAATTTCGATGCGCTCAACATGCCCGACTGGCATTCGGCGCGCACCGAAATGGACACGTTCTACATGCACCGCGACGAAGGCGACAATCGCCCGCCTCACGTGTTGCGCACCCACACCAGCCCGGTTCAGATCCGCGCGCTTCAGGATCAGGGTGCGCCGATCCGTATCATCGCGCCAGGCCGCGTTTATCGCGCGGATTACGATCAGACCCACACGCCGATGTTCCACCAGATCGAAGGCCTCGCCATCGACCGCGACATCTCAATGGCGAACCTCAAATGGGTGCTCGAAGAATTTGCCGCCGCCTTTTTCGAGGTCGACCACATCGAAGTGCGCTTCCGCGCGTCGCACTTCCCGTTCACCGAACCCTCCGCCGAAATTGACTTCCGCTGCTCGTGGGATGGCGGCACGCTCAAGCTGGGTGAGGGCGATGACTGGCTCGAAGCCGGTGGCTCGGGCATGGTGCACCCCAACGTTTTGAAATCCGCCGGGATTGATTCAAACGAATGGCAGGGCTTCGCCTTTGGCCTTGGGATCGACCGTCTCGCAATGCTGAAATACGGCATCCCCGATCTGCGCGCGTTCTTTGAAAGCGACCTGCGCTGGCTGAAACACTACGGCTTCATGCCGCTGGACGTCCCAACGCTGCACGGAGGCCGGGTGCGGTGA
>CALLWO010000179.1 GCA_938016355.1 uncultured Boseongicola sp.
ATAGCGAGTATAAGAAATTTCCGTCTTAAGAGGCTGTTAACCGTTCACATTCATTAAGGTTAGCAGCAAGAAGACGGAGACAGGATGGCCAAGGATTTATTCCCTTCCACCCACCCTCTCACCCCACCCCTCACAGAGGAAGAGTGGCTAGACTGGCTTCGTCTCTTGCGATCCCGACGCGTGGGTGTGTCGACCTTTTTTCGCCTTATTAATGAATATGGCAGCGCCGCCGCCGCGCTGGAGGCTTTGCCCGAGATCGCCTCGAACGCCGGCGTTGCGCGCTATTGCGTGGTGAGCCGGGACGCGGTTGGGGCCGAATTTCTGGCGGCAAAACGCGCAGGCGTGACGCCGATTGCTTTTGGCAGCGCGGCGTATCCGGTTGCCCTTGCCGACATTCCCGATCCTCCGCCAATTCTCTGGACGATCGGCGACAGAGACATCTTCAAACGAAAGACAATTGCCCTTGTCGGCGCGCGCAATGCGTCGTCGCTTGGGACACGAATGGCCCGCAAGCTGGCAAACGAACTGGGCGAAGCCGGTTACGTGGTTGTGTCGGGTCTTGCGCGGGGGATCGACACCGTCGTTCATCTGGCATCAATGGAGTCTGGGACCATTGCCGTGATGGCCGGCGGTGTCGACGTGGTGTACCCAGCCGAAAATGCGAGCCTTGCTCAGGAAATCGGCGACAAGGGCGCGCGCGTGAGCGAAATGCCGATGCATCTTTCGCCGCAGGCCCGCCATTTCCCGCGCCGAAACCGGATCATCTCGGGACTGGCGCAAGCGGTTGTGGTGGTCGAGGCGGCGGCAAAATCGGGCAGCTTGATCACAGCGCGCACCGCACTTGATCAGGGCCGCGACGTGCTGGCGGTCCCGGGGCATCCGTTTGACGCGCGGGCGTCGGGGGCGAACATTCTGATCCGGGACGGCGCGGCGTTGGTGCGGTCGGCAAGCGACATCATCGAGGCTCTGGAGCGCGAGGAAATGCCCAAAGCACGCGTGACAATCGACAATGCGATGCCGGCGAGACCCGGACGCACCAAGGGTGAAACCCAAGCGCTTCATGCGCAGATTCTGGATCGGCTTGGCCCCACGCCAGTGCCCGAAGATCAGGTGATCCGTGACATCGGCGCGCCGGCGGATGCGGTGTCACCCGAGATCGTCACGCTGGAGCTGGAAGGGCGCATTACGCGGGACGCTGGCGGGCTTTTGAGCCGGGTTCAATAGTCGCCTCAAAAGCGCTAATTCGCCACGAGTCGCCGATGCGCCGTTGACAAGCCCATAGACGACCCCACATGTTCCGCCGCCAGTGGGCGCAAAATCAGAAGCAGGAATTATATGCCAGTCGTCGTTGTCGAGTCCCCAGCTAAAGCCAAGACAATAAACAAATATCTTGGATCTGATTACACTGTTTTGGCGTCCTACGGACATGTCAGAGACCTCCCCCCGAAGGACGGATCGGTCGATCCTGAAAACGAATTTTCAATGAAATGGGAAGTCGCGAGCGATTCGAAAAAGCACATCAAGGCGATTGTGGACGCGTTGAAAGACGACGGCGAGTTGATCCTCGCGACCGACCCCGACCGCGAAGGGGAAGCAATTTCCTGGCACCTTGAAGAGGCGCTGAGAGCCCGCAAGGCGATCAAGAAAGACACCCCCGTCAGCCGCGTCGTGTTCAACGCGATCACCAAGGCGGCGGTGACCGAGGCGATGAAGAACCCGCGCCAGGTCGATGTCGATCTGGTCGAGGCGTATCTGGCGCGCCGGGCGTTGGATTACCTTGTCGGTTTCAACCTTTCGCCTGTGTTGTGGCGCAAATTGCCGGGATCGCGTTCCGCCGGGCGCGTGCAGTCGGTTTGCCTCCGGCTTATCGTGGAACGCGAGATGGAAGTCGAAGTGTTCCGGGCGCGCGAATATTGGAGCGTCAAGGCGATGCTCAAGACGCCGCGCGGACAGGATTTTGAGGCACGCCTGACCGTTTTGGGCGGCGAGAAGCTTGATAAGTTCGACATTCCGAACGAAACAGCCGCCGAACTGGCCGTGAAAGCCATCGACAGCCGCGACCTGACCGTCAAATCGGTCGAAGCCAAGCCCGCGTCGCGCAACCCGTCGCCGCCGTTCATGACCTCGACCTTGCAGCAGGAGGCCAGCCGCAAATTTGGTTTTGGCGCGCGTCAGACCATGCAGGTCGCCCAGCGGCTTTATGAGGCCGGTCACATTACATACATGCGGACCGACGGGATCGACATGGCCCCGGAAGCGGTTCATGCCGCGCGCGATGCGATCAAAGATCGTTATGGCGCGGAATACGTCCCCGGCAGTCCGCGCATGTATAAGAACAAGGCCAAGAACGCGCAGGAAGCGCATGAATGTATCCGCCCGACGGATATGGCCGCCGATGCAAACAGCCTTTCCCTGCGCGATGCGGATCAGACGAAACTGTACGATTTGATCTGGAAGCGCACGTTGGCGAGCCAGATGGAAGGCGCGCGGCTTGAGCGCACGACGGTCGATATTTTCAGCGCCGATGGGCAAGTTGGCTTGCGCGCGACAGGTCAGGTCGTTTTGTTTGACGGGTTCATCCGCGTCTATGAAGAGGGCCGCGATGATGTGGTCGTTGATGACGATGACAAGCGGCTGCCTCAGATCAGCGAAGGTGACGCGACAGCAAAATCGTCGATCACGCCGGACCAGCATTTCACCCAACCGCCACCGCGTTACACCGAAGCGACCTTGGTGAAGCGGATGGAGGAACTTGGGATCGGGCGGCCGTCGACCTATGCCTCGATCGTGACGACGATTCAGGATCGCGGATATGTGCGCAAGGAAAAGAACCGTCTTTTCCCCGAGGACAAAGGCCGGTTGGTCATTGCGTTCCTTGAGAATTATTTCCGCCGCTACGTGGGATATGATTTCACGGCCAAGCTTGAAGACGAGTTGGACGACATCACCGCAGGCGAGCGTCAATGGCAGGATGTGCTGGCCCGTTTTTGGCGCGACTTCAAGGCGGCCATCGAAGAAACGTCAGAGCTTCGGATCACCGAAGTTCTTGAAAAGATTAATGAAGTTCTTGAACCACATCTGTTCCCGCCGAACGAAGACGGAACCGATCCACGGCTTTGCCCCAATTGTAATGAGGGTCGCTTGTCGATGCGCACGGCGCGATCCGGCGGCGCGTTCATTGGCTGTTCGCGTTATCCTGATTGCCGATATACGCGCGCCTTCGGCCCCCCGGGCAGCGAACCTGAAAGCGCCATTCCCCCGGAAGGCAAGCTTTTGGGCGAAGACGGTGGCGACAACATCTGGATCCACAAAGGGCGCTTTGGCCCCTATGCCCAGCGCGGTGAGGTGAGCGAAGACAACAAGAAGCCGCCGCGCACGTCTGTCCCTGAAGGCTGGGCGCCCGAGGACGTGACGCTGGAAGAAGCGCTGAAGCTGTTGGCGCTGCCCCGCAAGATCGGCGACCACCCCGAAGATGGCGTGGCGATCTGGGCGAACCTTGGGCGGTACGGTCCATACATCAAGCACGCAGAATCGACGTCCTTCAAAGGCGGCACAAACGCCAATCTGGAAAGCATCGACGAGGTGTGGACGGTTGGCATGAACCACGCGGTCGAATTGATCGCCGCCAAAGTCGCGTCACGCGGCGGGCGCGGACAAGCTGCTAAGACATTGAAAGATATGGGGGAACACCCCGAAGCCGGTGGCAACATTTCGATCATGGACGGCAAGTACGGGCCTTATGTGAAATGGGAAAAGATCAACGCGACCTTGCCCAAGGACACTGAGCCGGACGCGCTGACCATCGCTCAAGCCGTTGAACTGATCGACGCCAAGGCCGCGGCAAAGGGCAAGAAGAAACCCGCCCGCAAGAAAACTGCGGCAAAGAAGAAGACCACCAAGAAAAAGGCGGTGAGTTAGGCCGTTTTGGCCTGCGCCTCCTGGCGCGGGTCTTTGCCGTCCCATGTGCCGGAACTTTCCAGCAGGCGAAGACGAGTGAACGAGCTGTGATCGAACATAGGTTCCTTGCGGTGTTCTCTGAGATACTCCGCATGGGTTCCGTGCCGATAGGCCGTCGCCATCATCTCTTCGTCGGACGTCCAGACAGAAAACGTCATGCCGCTGGCGGCTTTTGTCGCGCTGAACAGGCTGCGCGCCACGTTGGCTTTTAGAGTGCCATAATAGACCAGCACATCGTCGACTTTTTCCTGAAACGCGCGGATCCGTGGAAACTGGCTTTCGTCAATGGTGTCGTAGCCGGCTGACGTGACAATTGCGATAACCCCGCCGGGGTCGGTTTCCAATGGGGTCAGGGCGGGATGAGGTTCATCTTTTGTCGACCAGTTGACCTTGCCCCGATGAGAGATGACGCAGGCCAAGGCATGCCAGTGTTCGACCGTCTCATCCAGCCACGAGAAATGGGCGTGAGGGTCCGTGACGACGTCTTGCGCCAAATATTTGTCGCCATAAAACGCCATGCCGCCCCAGCATTTTGACGTTCCGGTGCGCGAGGCACCATCCCCGAGCGGCGCGTTCGGCCCACATCGCCACGCATTGGCTATTGCGGGACCGGTCGGCACGTCATCGCGTGGATAGTTTCGCGGCTCGGGGAATTTGACCCGATGCACGCTGACCCAAGAATATGTCATCCCACCCTCCTTGAACGTGCATCGAGTATTGCGCGAGACACGATCAATGAGAAGGTCTTCCTTTATGCCGCGCTGCGGCGATTGACTCTCGCCTGCCCCGGCGTCACAAGATTTGCATCAGTTCCAGGGAGATATTTCATGAAGAAAGTTTACGCCAACGCAACCGAGGCGCTGGATGGCCTTTTGAGCGATGGGATGTTGATCGCGGCGGGTGGATTTGGCCTGTGTGGGATACCCGAACTGCTTTTGAACGCGATCAAGGACAGCGGCGTGAAGGATTTGACATTCGCCTCGAACAACGCGGGCGTTGATGATTTCGGGATCGGCATTTTGCTTCAGACGCGGCAGGTCAAGAAGATGATCAGCTCGTATGTGGGCGAGAACGCGGAATTCATGCGTCAGTATCTTTCGGGCGAGCTGGAACTGGAATTCAACCCGCAAGGCACGTTGGCCGAGCGGATGCGCGCGGCAGGCTGCGGGATCCCTGGATTTTATACGAAAACCGGCGTGGGAACGGTCATTGCGGATGGCAAGGAACACAAGGATTTCGGCGGCGAGACCTATATTCTTGAGGAAGGTATTTTTGCCGACCTTTCGATCGTGAAGGCATGGAAAGCCGACGAGACCGGAAATCTGGTGTTCCGCAAGACGGCACGGAATTTCAACCCGCCAGCCGCAATGTGCGGCAAGGTCTGCGTGGTCGAGGTAGAAGAGATCGTGCCAACAGGGTCGCTTGATCCCGACAGCATTCACCTTCCGGGGATTTACGTGCATCGCCTCATTCAGGGCGCGCATGAGAAACGGATTGAACAGCGCACGGTGCGCCAGCGGGAGGACGCATAATGCCTTGGGATCGCAATCAGATGGCCGCGCGCGCGGCGAACGAGCTTGAAGACGGCATGTATGTGAACCTTGGCATCGGCATCCCGACGCTGGTGGCGAATTACGTCGGCGACAAGGACATCACGCTGCAATCGGAAAACGGGATGCTGGGCATGGGCCCGTTCCCGTACGAGGGCGAAGAAGACCCCGATCTGATCAACGCGGGCAAGCAGACGATCACCGAACTGCGCCGCACCGCCTATTTTGACAGCGCTCAAAGCTTTGGCATGATCCGGGGCGGTAAGATCGCCGCTGCGATCCTTGGCGCGATGGAAGTGGCCGAGAACGGGGATCTGGCGAACTGGATGATCCCGGGCAAGCTGGTCAAAGGCATGGGCGGCGCGATGGATCTTGTCGCGGGCGTCGGTCGCGTGATCGTGGTGATGGACCACACCAACAAGCACGGCGACAGTAAGCTCTTGAAAGAATGCACACTTCCGCTGACGGGCAAAGGCGTGGTCGACATGATCATCACCAACCTTGGCGTGCTGGACGTGGTCGAGGGTGGCCTGCGGATCGTGGAACTCGCCGATGGCGTCAGCGAAGACGAGCTGCGCGCTGCAACGGAAGCCACGATTGTCTGAGCAAGACGCTCCTCAGGGGCGACTGACGCTGCAAACAGTGCCGCGCCCGGCTGATACGAACCCCGGCGGGGACGTGTTCGGGGGCTGGGTCGTCAGTCAGATGGACATCGCCGCGGGCGTCGCGGCAGCCCAGCGTACCATGGGACGCGCGGCAACCGTCGCCATTGAAGCGTTACGGTTTCACGCCCCCGTTCTGGTTGGAGATTTGTTCGCGGTTTACACGGAGATCGTGCGCACGGGGACGACATCGGTCACGATCCATGTGGAATCCTGGGTGAGACGGCAGCGCACGGGCGAGCTTTTGCTGGTGACCGAGGGCGAATTCACCTTTGTGGCCATTGAATCGTCAGGCAAGAAACGCGCGTTACCCCCGGAGCCGCCCGAGCTATTGTGATGGCGGAGCTGAATATCACAAAAATCGAGGACGGGGCGAAGGCGCGCTATGTGGCGCATGTGGACGGACACGAGGCGGAACTGACGATCTCGATCCTGTCGCCTCAAACAGTGATCGCAGACCATACGGATGTTCCCGATGCGCTGCGCGGAACCGGCGTCGGGCTGGCGTTGGCGGAGCGATTGGTTCGTGACGCCCGCGCGGGAGGCTTTCGGATTGTCCCGCTTTGCCCATTTGTGAACGCGCAGCGACGCAAACATCCTGACTGGGCCGATGCGTTCAACGTGTGAAGCGCGCCCCTGCACGGCGATTGCACAAGATCGCCGCAAAGACTGTTCATAATTTCGAAACAGCACCATATTATCGCCCTATTCTGTCTCTAAATGACAGCCAATGGCTATGAGCAATTCTGACCATCCCCCTCGTGTATCTAGCGCCGCGGCTTCGTCGCGGCGTTGGCGTGACGTGGCCCTTCTTGTTGGGCTTGTCGGTCTGGTGATTGCCGGGCTGGCCGGTTTGGCTTTGGCCACCGGGTGGGAAGAGACGTTGGAAGGTCTGAAAAGCCTTGGATTTGTGCAGCTTATGCTGCTTTTGGCGCTGAGCCTCATCAACTACGGATTTCGCGGATTGCGCTGGCATATCTTTGCCGGGCGGTTGGGATTGCCCACCGATCTGGCCCAGAATATGCGCCATTTCCTTGGGGGCTTTGCGATGTCGGTGACACCGGGGCGCGTGGGAGAATTGGTGCGTATGCGCTGGATCCGACGTGAAACAGGTTGGCCCTTTGACAAAACCGCGCCGCTGGTGCTGGTCGACCGCGCCGCAGATTTGGCCGCGATGGCAATATTGCTGGCGATTGCGCTGGCGCTGTCGACGACTGGGGTCTCGGGCGGAGCGCCTGTGGCAATTCTTGCGTTGATCGCGGCGTTCGTCGCAACGCGGCCTGCGCTGATGCGGGCCTGCGCCGATGTCGGGCACCGCCTATCTGGCAAGCGCTTTCCACGGCTTTTTGCGCGCGTGCGCCGTGCGGCAAATTCACTGAGCGCGTTTCATGGCCCTTCACTTTTGATGCTGGCAGGCGCGTTGGGCGTAATCGGCTGGCTTGCCGAGGGATACGCGTTTTACCTGCTGTTGAGCTGGATGGGCGCGGAGACGGGGCTTTGGATGGCGCTCGCGATCTTCATTTTTGCCACGCTGGCCGGCGGATTGACCGGCGCGCCGGGTGGGCTCGGTGGTGCAGAGGCTGCGATGGTCGCGCTTTTGGCGCTTGATGGCGTGCCTTTGGAAATTGCGCTGCCCGCGACACTGATCATCCGCGTGACAACACTTTGGTTCGCTATCGGCATTGGCCTTTTGGTCTTTCCCATAGCTGAAAAACTTTCGCAACGAGGCGAGATATGACCTGGAAAACAATGGATTACACCGGTTGGGGACGTGTTCATCGCGCCAATGGTGACGTGGCGCGACCTGAGCGGGCTTCGGCGCTGAAGGCGCTTTTGGCGGACGCCCCGGCACCGGCGATCGGGATGCGCCGCAGCTATGGCGATGCCTGCCTCAACGATGGTGGGCGCGCGATCGACATGACGCGCATGGACCGGGTGTTGTCGTTTGATGTGGAAAGCGGATTGCTGCATGTGGAAGCGGGCGCGCAGATTGGCGCTTTGTTGAAAATCTTCGCCCCGAGCGGCTGGCTGCCACCGGTGATGCCGGGCACGGGATTTGCGACCATTGGCGGCGCGATTGCGATGGATGTGCATGGCAAGAACCACCACGGCGCAGGGTCGTTTGGGTGTCACGTCTCGGAACTGACGCTGATGACGCCGAAGGGCCCGAAAGTCGCGAGTGCTGAGAAAAACGCCAATCTTTTCAAGGCGACTATCGGGGGGCTGGGTCAAACCGGACCGATTCTGAGCGCCAAGGTTCAAATGTTGAAGGCCAAGGGCGACGTGATGGTCGTGACCGAGCGTCGTGTGGATGGTTGGGACGAATTTCTTGGGCTGCTGGACCGATCTGACGCGACCTATACGGTTGGTTGGATTGATGCGACGGCGCGCGGTGATCAGCTGGGACGCGGTATTCTGGAAGAAGCTGAAACCGGTGGCGGGCTGGTCCCTGCGGCAAAGCGCGGCAAGCGTATTCCCATGGACGCGCCCGGCTTTACGCTGTCGCCCGCCGTGGTGCGCACGTTTAACGCGGCGTACTGGCGGCGTGTGCCGGAGGCTGGACGCACGGTTGTCAAACCCATCGATGATTTCTTCTTTCCGTTGGACAAAATCCACGACTGGAACAGGCTTTATGGCAAATCGGGCTTTCATCAGTTCCAATGCGTTGTTCCGATTGCGGCCGCAGACAAGCTGCGCGCCATGTTGGATCGGATTGCAGGGTCTGGGCTTGCGTCCCCTCTGGCGGTGCTGAAACGCATGGGACCGGGGCGCGCCGGATTTATGTCGTTTCCGATGGAAGGGTACACTCTGGCTGTCGATTTCCCGAACCGCACCGCCGCTGAACGTTTGATCAAAGAGCTTGAGAAAGCCACGGCTGAGGCAGAGGGGCGAATCTATTTCGCCAAGGATTCGCTGGCAAGTGCGGGCGATCTGAGCGGAATGTACGACGAACACGCCCAATGGCTGAAGGCCGTGAAGGCAATTGACCCCGACGGGGCTTATGAAACCGACCTGACACGCCGACTTAAGTTGAGGAGCGCCTAAATGCCCCAAACATGGATCATTCTTGGAGCGACCTCGACAATTGCGCGCGGCTTTGCCCGCGACGCCGCAGGGCGCGGTGATGGTGTGGTGCTTGCCGGTCGCGACGTTGACGATATGAAAGCCACGGCAGCCGATTGCGCCGCACGTGGTGCGCCTGTGGCCGAAGTTATTGCCTTTGATGCCCGCGATCCGGCGAGTTTTGAGCCAATCCTGAAGCGTGCGGCGAAGATCGAAGGCACGATCAGTGCGGCGGTCTTTGTGGGCTCGATGCCTCCGCAAGAAGATATCGACGCCGACCCTTCCCTGATTGATGGCGTGATTGCAGACAGTTACACCGGCCCGGCGCGGTTTTTGACGGCCCTTGCGCCCATCATGGAAGAGCGGCGCAGCGGTACGATCGTTGGTGTCGGATCGGTTGCCGGAGATCGCGGACGGCTTGGCAACTATGTTTATGGGTCGGCCAAGGCTGGATTTCACGCCTATCTGTCCGGTTTGCGCAATCGTCTTGGGCGCAGCGGGGTTCATGTGGTGACCGTGAAACCGGGCACGGTGGATACGGCCATGACCTGGGGCCTTGATAAGTTGCCGTTCTTAGCGCCACCCGAAAAGGTTGTGGGCGATATCATGAAGGCCGTCGATAAAAAGAAGGACGTTCTTTACACGCCGTTTATCTGGTGGCCGGTGATGACGATCATCAAATTGATCCCTGAACGTATCTTCAAAAAGATGCAGATCTGAGGATCAAAGTTAACACTATTATATAGTGTCGCGTTTCAGCCGCCGTTTCGCGCCGCGGTTGGCCCCACAAACACACAGCCATCCGTCACAAGCGCGGGCGGCGTCAGACACAAGCCCCGCGCCACATTCCACGCCGCCAGCACCTTTGGCACATAGGCGCGGGTTTCCGCATA
>CALLWO010000180.1 GCA_938016355.1 uncultured Boseongicola sp.
CTTGTCCCAATCCTGCACCATCGCCGCAATCGCCGCGGAGGCAGGTGCCACCGAAAGCGACGCGTCTCCGCCATTGCCTGCGCCACCGCCTTCGGGGAGAGACGTCCAACCCAACGCCAGAACGTGCACCCCAAGCGCAACGCCAAAGGCCGCCAAAAGATCGCTGCGCAGGGTCATAAGACTGGCTCCAGCGCGCGTGCGGCTTGGGTGACAGCCGCCACGATCTGATCCAGTCCCTCGCTCAACGGCGCAGGGCCGGGGGCGAGCAATAGCGGGGATTTGATCTCGACGATCTGTCCGTTGCGCACCGCCGGGATTGCGTCCCAACCCGGTCGCGCCGCGATCTTCTCGGGCCGCACTTTCTTGCCGCACCAACTTGCGATGATCAAATCGGGGGCAGCAGCGATGATCTCTTCGGGCAGCAAAATACGCGCCTTGGCCCCTTGTGACCGCGCGCGATCCGCAAAAACGTCGATGCCGCCCGCGATCTCGACAAGTTCCGACACCCAGCCGATGCCCGCGATCTGCGGATCGTCCCATTCCTCGATGTAAACACGCGGGGCAGGGCGGTTTTGCGCGCTTTGACGCGCAGCCTCCAGCTTGGCGTGATACCCCTCAACCAGCTTCGCCGCCTCGTCCGATTTTCCGACCAACGCCCCAAGCGTGTGGATCATCTCGAAAATGCCTGCGACATCGCGCTGGTTGAACCCATGTACGGCCACGCCCGCGCGGATCAGATCCGCCGCGATGTCCGCCTGAAGATCAGAGAACGTCAGCACCAGATCGGGCGACAGCGCGAGAATCTTATCGACATCCGCCGATGTGAACGCCCCGACCCGTGGCTTTTCACGCCGCACGCGCGCCGGGCGCACCGCATAGCCGGTCACCCCAACAATGCGGTCCTCAGCGCCCAGTAAATAAAGCGTTTCAACCGTCTCCTCGGTCAAACAGACGATGCGCTTTGGTCCCGAAAAACTCATGCCTGACGCTCCAGCGCATGAAAGGCACGACCGCCGGGCACATCAGCCCAATGTCCCGCGATCCCGAACACCTCTGAAAGCCGCACATCGCTCAACACGTCCTCGGCCGACCCGTCAGCCACGACGCGCCCCTGATCCAACAGGATCAGACGTGTGCAATGGCGCGCCGCAAGGCCAAGATCATGCAGCGACACGACCACCGACTGACCGGCCTCGGCCAACCCTCGAAAAACCCGCATCAGTGAAAACTGGTGCGCCGGGTCCAGACCCGCAACGGGTTCGTCCGCCATAATAAGCGGCGCTTCCTGCGCCAAAACCCGCGCGATCAATACGCGCGCCTGTTCCCCGCCCGACAACTCGGTCGCCGTGCGATCCGCAAATTCAACCAATCCCATATGGTTCAGCGCAGCAGCTACCGCGCGCTCATCGTCGCTCGACAATGTTCGCCCGCCCGCCAGATAGGGCGTGCGCCCAAGGGCCACCAACGTCGCAACACTCACTGGCCACGCGATTTCCCGCGTCTGCGGCAGCCACGCGGCTTTGCGCGCGCGCTCCCGAGGGGACAGGCCGGCCAGCGTTGACGCCCCGGAATGGGGCAGCAGACCAAGAGCGGCGCGCATCAGCGTCGTCTTGCCCGCACCGTTCGGGCCAACCAGCCCCACGACTTCGCCCGCGCCAACCTCAAAGGTCACATCGCGCAGCACATCCACGTCCCCACGCCTTGCGCTTACGTTTTTCAGACTGAGCAATCTCACAACCCGGCCCTCCGCGTGCGGAAAATCAGGTGCAGGAACACCGGCGCACCGATAAACGCCGTCAAAACTCCCAGCTTCAAATCACGATCCGGCAGGATCAACTGCGACACCACATCCGCCAAAAGAACCATCGCCGCCCCGCCAAAGGCCGACGCCAAAAGCAACCGCGACGGCTGCCCGCCAATGAACGGGCGCAGGATATGTGGCACCACAAGCCCGACAAATCCAATCGCGCCCGTCACAGCCGTCGCCGCGCCGACCGCAAGCGCTGTGCCCGTGACCACAATCAAACGCAGCCGCACCATGCGAACGCCAAGCGCCTCTGCGGCGTCCTCGCCAAGCGTCAGCGCGTCCAATCCGCGCCCCGCCGTCAACATCAACGCCCCACCCAATAGGATCAAAGGCCCTGCCAGCAACACATGGGTCCACGACCGATCCGCCAGCGACCCCATCATCCAGAAAATGATCTCGCTCGCCGCATATGGGTTGGGCGACAAATTTAGCGCCAAGGCGGTCAAAGCCGCGGCCAGCGCGCTGATCGCGATGCCCGCAAGGATCAAAACCAACGACGACCCGCGCGGCCCGGCAAGCAACAACAAAAGCGCAACCGCCGCGCCCGCGCCGATCAGCGCCGCAATGGGCAGGGCCAACGCGAAACTTGCCACAAGCCCGGTTTGCAGCGCGATCACCGCCCCAAGCGCGGCACTTGCCGACACACCGATCAAACCCGGTTCGGCCAGCGGATTGCGCAACAACCCCTGCATGGCCGCGCCTGATATGCCAAGGCTCGCGCCAACGAGCGCGCCAAGAACGGCGCGGGGCAGGCGGATCTCGCGCATCACCACGCTCGCAGGCTCACCACTGTCCACAAAAAGCGCCGCAAGCGCGGTGCCAACAGACAGCGCTGACGGCCCCGTCACCAACGAGGCAATAAATCCCAAAAGGCACAACGCGCCCAGCACAACAGGCAGGCCAAAGCCGCGTGCGTTCGAAAACACGTTCGGAAGTCTCTCAGCCTTTGCATCGGCCATAGCCGCGCCCCCCCGGGCGGTTCTCGATTTCCATCCATGTCCAAAGGCAAGTGAAACCTCCGGACGGCACATATTCCATGTCACCACACCGGAGAAACCGTGTCCGTACGCGCGCCCCGCGCCGCGGACTGGGTGAGCGCTTCGGCAGGTCTCCTGACTTGCGGGTCATCGCATCAGCTGGCCTTCCCGGGGGCGGTGCCCCAGTGGCATGGATCAGCCTTGCTCGCCGCTTACAGTTGCGGGGGCAGTTGTGGAGTTGAAACACCCGTTTCGCACCACATTCCCTTTTGCCCGGACCAAACCGTCCGGAACCGAAGCTCACACCTGTCTTCGCTGGCCAATGGGGGACGTGTCAAGGCCGGAGACGTCACCTGTGCCGTCTTGCACGACATCACGGCCTTCTGAAGTGGGTAAGACTTGACTTTCTTGCGAATAAGTCGCATTTAAATCTGAGATTGCGAATAAGTCGCATAAGCGAACGGAAAAGCTGGAAATGCACGCAAAAACGCACATCAACAGACGGACCCTGCTGGCAGGCATGGGCGCGGCGGTAACGTTGCCGACGCTTCGCACGCCTGCATTCGCAACGGGCGCTGTTCTTGATGTGGTCGCCACAACCGGCATGATCGCCGATACCGCGCGCGAAATCGGCGGCGATCTGGTCAATGTCCGCGCGCTGATGGGGCCGGGGGTCGATCCCCACGCTTATCGCCAGACCCGCACCGATATCCTTGCCATGGCACGCGCCGATGCGGTGCTCTGGAACGGGCTCTATCTCGAAGCCCAGATGGAAGACTTTCTGGCTGATCTCGCGCGAAAAACGCCTGTAACAGCCGTGGCCGAACAAATCCCGGAAGCCGAACTTGTCGCGCACGATGACTACACCGACCGGTTTGATCCGCACGTCTGGATGAGCCCGCGCCTGTGGATCCATGCCGCAAACGCGATTGCCGATGCTCTCGGCGCCGCTGCACCAGAGCATAGCGAAACCTTCACCACCAATGCGCAGGCCTACAGCATCAGGCTCGGGGAGCTGGACGACTACAGCAGCCACAGCCTTGCCACGGTCCCAAGCCGGTCCCGCGTGCTGATCACCGCCCATGACGCGTTCAACTATTTTGGCCGCGCCTATGGGTTCGATGTGATCGGCATTCAGGGCATCTCGACGGAAAGCGAAGCAGGCGTGAACCGCATCTCAACCCTTGTGGACATGATCGTCGAACGCGAGATCGGCGCGGTGTTCGTGGAAAGCTCTGTCTCGGATCGCTCGGTGCGCGCGCTGATCGAAGGGGCCGAGGCCAAAGGGCACAGCCTCAAAATCGGCGGCGAGCTTTATTCCGATGCCATGGGCAATCCCGGCACCTACGAGGGCACCTACATTGGCATGATCGACCACAACGCAACCACCATCGCCCGCGCGCTTGGCGGCGCGGCACCCGCGCGCGGTCTCAATGGCCGCCTCATGGCAGAAGGTTAATCTGATGACCTCTGATATCGCACTCGCAGGCCCCGACGCCGCAAATGCCGAAGCCGAGGTTTTGCGCAAAAGCCCTTTCGCCATCCGTGGCCTCACGGTCTCCTATGACCAGAAGCCTGCCGTGTTTTCCGTCGACGCCACGATCCGCCCGGGTCAGATGACCGCGATTGTCGGTCCGAACGGCGCAGGTAAATCGACGTTGCTCAAAGCCGCCCTTGGCATTGTCAAACCGCTCTCGGGTCAGATCACGTCGCTCGGTCGCCCGTTGGCACAGGAAATGCACCGCATTGCCTATGTGCCCCAGCGCGCCAGCGTCGATTGGGATTTCCCGGTTCGGGTGATCGACGTCGTTCAAATGGGTCTTTACCGCGAGATCGGCTTGTTAAAGCGGCTGAGCGGCGGCCAGAAATCCAAAGCAATGGCCTGTCTTGCCCGCGTGGGCATGGAAGATTTCGCCAAACGCCAGATCGGGCAATTGTCCGGCGGCCAGCAACAACGCGTCTTCCTCGCGCGTGCCCTCGCGCAGGACGCAGACCTCTATCTTCTTGATGAACCCTTCGCTGGCGTCGATGCGGCGACCGAAAAAGCCATTATCGAAGTGTTGAAATCCCTGCGCGCCGAAGGTCGCACCGTTGTTGCCGTTCACCACGATCTTTCGACCGTGCCCGAGTATTTCGACGATGTTTTGCTTTTGAACGTGCGCAAGATTGCCGAAGGTCCGGTGGCAGAGGTCTTCACCGACGCGGCCCTCGAAGCCGCCTATGGCGGACGCCTCGCATCGGCCCGGATCACGACAAACGCGGCCACGGGCTAGACCTATGTTCTGGTCCGCGCTGACCTTCCAGCTTGGGTATAATGCCACGCTCGTTACCCTTGGCGCGACGCTTCTGGGCGTGGCCGCAGGGGTCACAGGAACGTTTCTTTACTTTCGAAAGCGCGCGCTTGTCAGCGACGCGATCAGCCACGCCACGCTTCCCGGTGTCGCGCTGGCCTTTATCGTCATGACCATGCTCGGCTTTGACGGGCGCAACCTGCCGGGGCTGCTGATCGGATCCGCGATCACCGCGGCTCTTGGTCTTTATTGCGTGCAATGGCTCTCCAGCCGCACGCGCCTGACCGAAGACGCCGCCATCGGTGCGGTACTTTCGGTCTTCTTTGGCTTTGGCATCGTGTTGTTGACCGTGATCCAAACCATGGCGTCAGGCGGGCAGGCGGGGTTGGAAAGTTTCCTGTTAGGCTCAACGGCGGGCATGCTTTATTCCGATGCCGTCCTCATCGCGGGCGGCGGCGCGCTCGCTCTTGCGCTTGTGGTTATTTTCCGCCGCCCCATGCTGATGTCGGCTTTCGATCCCGAATTTGCCCGCGCCAGCGGCATTGATCTCAACCGGACCGACCTGATCATGATGGGCCTTGTTATGGGCGTCACCGTCATCGGCCTCAAGATCGTCGGGCTTATCCTGATCGTCGCGCTCCTTATTATCCCGCCCGCTGCGGCCCGTTTCTGGAGCGATCGCGCCACCAACGTCGTGATTATCGCAGGCATCCTTGGCGGCATCGCAGGCTGGAGCGGCGCAAGCCTTTCTGCTGTCGCACCCAACCTGCCCACGGGGCCGATCATCGTGCTCTTTGCCTTCGCATTATTCGCAGCTTCCATGCTGCTGGCTCCCGGACGCGGGCTGTTGATGTCGGCGCTCAATCACCGCCGTTTCCAGCGCGCCGTGCACATTCGCCAAGGCCTCGTCTCGCTCGCCCAAGGCCAGCCGATCTATGAACCCCTCACGCTGCGGCTTTTGCAAAAGGCCGGGCTTGCCCGCGCCGATGGCGTGCCGACCGATGATGGCCGCGCTCAATCCTCCCGCGTGTTGCGCGATGAAAAACGCTGGGAAGTCGCCCGCTCTGATCCGGCGTTCGAAATGGCCGCCGCGCGCTATGACGGGCTGACACAGATCGAAGACGTGCTGACCCCGGATCAGATCACCCTGATCGATACGCGCATCGGCGCGCCAAGCGTGGTGGCGCAATGAACGGCGCAGAATTCGTCCCTCTCAGCCTCACGCCGCTTCTGATCGGCTGCCTTGCGGCCATCGCCTGCGCCTTGCCCGGCAATTTTTTGTTGCTGAGGCGGCAAGCCCTCATTGGCGACGCCATCAGCCACGTGGTCCTCCCCGGCATTGTTGCCGCTTTCCTTATTGGCGGCACCATCGCCACCCTGCCAATGCTTCTGGGCGCGGCAGGGGCGGCGATTGTGGCCGTGGCCATGATCGAAGGCATCCGTCGCTACGGGCGGATCGAACCCGGCGCGGCCATGGGGGTGACCTTCACCACACTCTTTGCCGCCGGCGTGCTTCTCTTGGAAATGTCGGACACATCGGGCGTGCATCTGGACGTTGAACACGCGCTTTACGGCAATCTGGAAAGCCTCGTGTGGCTCGACGCCACCGGCTGGGGGTCGCTCGTCGACCCAACCGCTCTGGCCGGATTGCCGCCTGAATTGTTCCGTATCGCGCTGGTGCTGGTGATGATCGCCGCCCTCCTTGTCGCGTTCTGGAGGCCGCTGGCCATCTCCACATTCGATGAAGGCTTCGCTGCCACGCTCGGCCTGCCTGTCACCGCCATCGGCCTTGGCCTTGTGATCGTCTCTGCGCTTGCGGCCGTTGCGGCCTTTGACGCGGTTGGTTCGATCATCGTGATTGCGATGTTCATTTGCCCGCCCGCTGCCGCGCGTCTCATGACCAACCGCCTGGGAACGCAAGTGGCGCTTTCGGTGGGGTTTGCTCTGATTGCCGCGATCCTGGGCTTTGTACTCGCTGGCTATGGGCCGCGCTGGTTCGGCAGCATCCACGCCGTCAGCGCCGCTGGCATGATCGCCACGATGTCGGGCGTGATCCTTGCGCTCGCCGCTCTGTTCGGCCCGGCGCGCGCGCGGTCGACTTAAGCCTTGGGATCAGTCGGGCCCGTCTGATCTGTCGGTATGATATCTTCAGGAACACCGGGAATTTCCACCTCGGACGCCGCCCGCTCGGACGCATCGCGCGCCTCTGACCGCCGGTTCTGCCGGATCAGCTTTGTTTCATCCAAATGCTCAACAAGCGCCGTCTCAAGCTCGGCATTCAATTCCCGCGACCGCTCGATATAGGCGGCGTTCTCCGCCACC
>CALLWO010000181.1 GCA_938016355.1 uncultured Boseongicola sp.
GTCTGCACCTTGTGGGTCACAATCGACACCTTTGCCCCGACCATGCGGTTCAGGAGGGTCGATTTCCCGGCGTTCGGCTCTCCGATGAGAGCGACAAACCCGGCGCGGGTGTTGGTTTTGGTTTCAGTCATGCGCCAGCCAGTAGTTGATTCGCACTCCGAGGGCCAGAAAAGAGCGCATATCTAGCGGTTGCTTCTTTCATCGCTACAAGCGCGTCATATCAACATCTTAATTCTGTCGCGCTGCTGCCGGGCCATCCCATTATCAATCAGAGGTTGATTTTAGCAGGTGATTGTATGGGTTTATTCAATTTTCTATTTGGAGTTCGAAGGCCACCGCCCCCAAGAACGGCGAAGCCTAAGAGGTCTTTGGACAGCATTCCTTGTATCGTGCGCGAGCCAAACATCGCGACGACCAGGCCAGCGAGAAGCAGAACCAGTCGCAAGGACCTTGCGGTTAAACCAAAGGCGCCGGAACACACGTACACGCCCGATCCCGGTGCGCGCCAGAACGTCGCTTTGCCACGGACGCGCTACCCAACGAGAGAGGAGCGCGGCGAGCGTGCAAGACTTGTGCATGCCCATGCCTGCACGCCCGGGCCGACAACCCTAAGAGGCAAGTGTTGGGTGATCGACAGCGATACGATTGTGATTGATCATGTGCACATCAGGCTGGCGGGCATAGATGCGCCCGAGCTTGATCAGCCATACGGAAAAGTTTCGAAATGGGCGTTGGTGAAGATGACCAAAGGCCAATACGTCACGGCGAATGTGGTGCCTGAAATGTCTTTTGATCGGGTGGTGGCGCGGTGTTTTCTGCCTGACGGGCGCGATTTGGCGGCTGAGATGGTAAAGCAAGGCCTAGCGCTGGACTGGCCGGTGTTTTCCAAAGGCGCTTACAAGACATTCGAACCCGAAGGGGTTCGCAAAAAGCTATGGAAAACGGCCTGTCGGCAGCCGAAATAAGCTTAGCTTCTCCGGCCTTGCAACTGCGCCAGAAGTTCTTTTGCGGCGGCCTGTTCGGCGGCGCGTTTGGAGGGGGCTTCGCCGCTGGCTTTTTCGCCGCTTTCCAGTTCCGCGTCGATGGAGAAGATCGGGGCGTGGTCGGGACCTTTGCGGGCGCGTTCGATGTATTTGGGCGGTGCGAGGCGGCGGGCTTGCGCCCATTCCTGCAGTGCGGTTTTTGCGTCTCGTGCGTCGGCTTTGACGCTGTGGATGCGGTTGCCCCAAAGCGACAGGATCGCGTCGCGGGCGGCCTCGAATCCGGCGTCTTCGTAAATGGCGGCAATGACGGCTTCCATGGCATCGGCCAGAAGCGCTTCTTTGCGCCGGCCGCCGGACATCATTTCTGAACGGCCAAGTTTCAGGACCGCGCCGAGGTCGATCTGACGGGCGACATCGGCGCAGGTTTCCTTGCGCACAAGCGCGTTGAAGCGCGGCGCGAGCAGGCCCTCGGAGGCGGATGGATCAGCAGCGAGCAGGGCTTCGGCGATTACCAGCCCAAGCACCCGGTCGCCCAGAAACTCCTGACGCTGATTGTCGGGGCGTGTGTCGCTGGCGATGGAGGCGTGGGTGACGGCGCGGACCAGAAGCTCAGGGGAGCGGAACACATGCCCAAGACGCTGAGAAAACGCCTCCAAGTCGCCCCCGAGCTTCATCAGATGATCTTTTTGAAGAAGCGGTCAGGCCGCCATGTCCAGACGAAGAACAGCGAGCGACCGGCCGAGGAGAACATCACGCGATCTGCCCGACCGATAAGGTTTTCGAACGGCACCATGCCGACGCCATCGGGTTGGGGCACGCGGCTGTCGGTGGAATTGTCGCGGTTGTCCCCGACGAAGAAATAATTGCCCGCAGGCACACGAAACACGCCCGTGCTGTCGACGCGGCTGTTGCCGACGTTCAGGACAGAATGCTGAAGGCCGTTTGGCAGCGTTTCGATGGCTTTTTCCTTGGAACAGTCGTCGCCAAAACGCGCGCCGCGTTCGGTGCAAAGCGGTGTGGAGCCAATCGGGCCCTGACGCTCAAAAACCTCGACGAAGTCTTCCACCGGCACTTGCGCCGCCGGGGAGCCATTGATGTGGAGAATGCCCGAGCGCATCTGGACGGTGTCACCGGGCATGCCGACGACGCGCTTGATGAAGTCCTGACCGTTTACCGGGTGACGAAAGACGACCACGTCACCACGCACAGGTTCCTTGCCCATAATGCGCCCTTCGATGGGGCACATGGAAAACGGACAGGAATATTTCGAATAGCCGTAGGACATTTTGTTGACGAAGAGGAAATCCCCGATCAGCAACGTGTCTTTCATCGAGGCCGACGGGATCCAGAATGGCTGGAAAAAGATCGTGCGCACAACGCCCGCGATCAGCAGAGCGTAAACGATGGTCTTAATCGTCTCGACGATTCCGTCCATCAGCGTGCTAGATTGGTCAGTCATTGAGGATCCTGTTGCGCATAAGTCCGCGACTTTTGGTGTTTCAGGGCGGTCAAGTCAAGCGAGCCGCCGCGTGGTCGGCGGTTTTGGCGTATCGCCGGATTGGCCGATGGGTCGCGCTTCGATCACAACGAAGGCCTGCGCCCATGGGTGATCGTCGGTGAGGGTGACGTGAATGACGGCTTCATAGCCGTCCGGCGTCATCGACGCGAGGCGTTCAGCGGCCCATCCCGTGACGTGCATGACCGGCTGACCGGTGCGCAGGTTCGACACGGCCATGTCCTTCCACGCGATGCCCATGCGCAACCCGGTGCCGAGCGCTTTGGAACAGGCCTCTTTCGCGGCCCAGCGTTTGGCATAGGTCGCGGGCGTGTCGCGTCGGCGTTCGGCCTTGCCCTGTTCGATATCGGTGAAGACGCGATTGCGGAACCGGTCGCCGAAGCGCTCCAGCGTGCCTTCTATCCGTTCAATATTGCAAAGGTCGGTCCCGACACCGAGGATCATGACATCACCACTCACATTTTCCCCATATGGGCCGGGAGTTTCCCCGATGGCAAGGTTTTGGCAACTTTGAGCGTGTAACTGACGGGTGATGTGGCGATGCTGTTTGATTTTTCTGTGGGTGCTGAGCGGGTGCGGCGGCGTGGCGTGGAACACGACGCTGGCCGACCATCCAAGCGTGCGCGCGGCGATGGTCGCCAGCGTCGTGCCCGGCGTCACGACAGAAACGGCGATGAAAACGCGCTGGGGCAACCCGACGCAATTGGTGCGCGAAGGGGCCGAAACCCGGTTCATTTACCGCAATATGACGAACCCAAAGGGGTATTACGCACCGCAATTCGGCAATAGCGCGGATTATGTGGTGGTGGTGTTCCAATATCGGTTGGCAGTCGAGGCGTATTCTTCGGAAACCGAAGGCTGTCGGGCAACATTTGCACCGCGTCCACCGGGGCCCGGGTTTGACAACCCGTCCACGGTCAATCCGGTGAATTGCGGTGTGACCTCCCCCGCGGCGCCCGGTCTGTTTTCCAACATGGGCGGCGGAGGCGAGGATGCGGCGACGTCAATCACGACAACAGACGGACGCCCGGGCGTGCCGAGCGACACGCATACCGGGTCAAAGGGGAAGCTTTAGGCGCGCGCTTCGTCCATAAGGCGGCGCATTTCCTCAATGGCCGGAACAAGACCGCGGAAGATCGCCTCGCCAATCAGAAAGTGACCAATGTTCAATTCGCGCACTTCCGGGAAGGCCGCAACGGGCGAGACGGTATCGTATGTCAGGCCATGGCCTGCGTGCACCTCAAGCCCGAGCGAATGGGCAAAGAACGACATCTCTTCGAGCCGTTTGAGTTCTTCGTCCCGCGTGGCGAAATCGCCTTCGGAATGGGCATCGCAATAGGCGCCTGTATGAAGTTCGATCACTTCGGCGCCGATGCGGTTTGCGGCTTCGATTTGGCGCTTGTCGGCAGCGATGAAGATCGAAACGCGGCTTCCTGCTTCGCGCAAAGGGGCGATGAAATGCGCCAGACGGTTTTCGTCGCGCGCAACTTCCAACCCACCTTCGGTGGTCCGCTCTTCGCGTTTTTCGGGCACAAGGCAGACGGCGTGAGGCCGGTGCCGCAGCGCAATCTTTTGCATTTCTTCGGTGGCGGCCATTTCAAAGTTGAGCGGCACGCTCAGCACCTCCATCAACCCTTCGATGTCAGCGTCCGAGATATGTCGGCGATCTTCGCGCAAATGAGCGGTGATCCCATCCGCGCCGGCTTCTTCGGCGATCCGCGCCGCGCGCAAAGGATCGGGATATTCGCCGCCCCGCGCGTTCCGCACGGTTGCCACATGGTCGATATTGACCCCAAGTCTGAGTTTTTCAGCGTCAGCCATCGCCGGTCTCCTTTGGTCGATGGCTGGACGCTAGACGTTTCGCGAAAAAGGCGAAACCCTGATTAATGCACGTTCACCGGTGCAAGATCGTTTTGCCGGGCAAGCGCGAAAGCAAGCGAGCGATCGCGCACCAGCGCAAGGCACGCACCATCGGCGGCATGCACCGCATAGACGCGTTCGTGGCCGCCAGCCTGATCCTGCATCTCGTCGGGCAGTTCGGAGACATTGACCGGACGCACGTAAACGAGGCGTTCCTGTTCGTTTTCGATGCCAGCAAAGTTAAACGGTGTATTCATTTTGCCTCTCCTCACTCACCCTTTGTCAATCTTGATCGTCTGCACAATGCTGTCGGGCATCGCGCGGGCCAGATCGAGGTGAAGCAGCCCGTTTTCAAGCTGAGCCCCCGACACTTCGACGCCTTCTGCGAGCAGGAACGTGCGCTGAAATTGTCGCGCGGCGATCCCGCGGTGCAGGAAAATGCGGTCTGTGGCCTCTTCGGTTTGCCGACCGCGCACGACCAGTTGACGGTCTTCCACGGTGATCGACAAATCGTCGTCGCCAAAACCGGCAACTGCGAGCGTTATGCGAAACGCGTTTTCGCCGGTTTGTTCAATATTATAGGGCGGATATCCATTTTCGGATTTCGCGGTGCGTTCCACCAGCCTTTCGAGCTGGTCAAATCCAAGCAGGAAGGGGTGCGTCCCCAGGGTCAGTTTGCTCATGCGACGTCCTCGATCAAGCGACGGTGCGAATTTGGGCCCCGGTGTGGCGACCCAGTCGGTAAGGATATGGGGACGCAAAAGCGCCCCGACAAGTCCGCTCTGCTCTTTCCGTAACGGGCAAATCGCGCTAAAATAAGGCTATCGGCAAGAAAACCAATTGGATGGCATGACAAAATCACCTCCTCAAAAGATGGACGCCGATGACGTTCTGCGCATAAAGCTTGAGACTTTGCGCCATGAGCATCGCGATCTGGACGACGCAATTCGCGCTTTGGACGACAAAGGCACGGGCGATCCGCTGACGGTTCGACGCCTCAAAAAGCAGAAACTGGCGCTGAAAGACCGCATTGCCGTTCTTGAGGACCGGCTTACCCCCGATATCATCGCCTGAGCGATTGCGAGCCTTGGCGCGTGCGGCTAGTGTCGCGGCGCAATCGGTTTGCCGGTCAGGCCATCTGGAAGGAATATCATGAGCGTCAAAGTCGGCATTATCATGGGCAGTCAGTCTGACTGGCCAACGATGAAACCCGCGGCTGAAATTCTTGACGAATTGGGCGTGGGCTATGAAACGAAGATCGTTTCGGCCCATCGGACACCGGATCGGCTTTGGGATTATGGCAAATCCTCGGTGGATCGGGGGTTGCAGGCGATCATCGCAGGGGCCGGAGGGGCCGCGCATCTGCCGGGCATGATGGCGTCGAAAACGCGGGTTCCGGTCATCGGTGTTCCCGTCGAAACCCGCACGTTGAAGGGCGTCGATAGTCTTTATTCCATTGTTCAGATGCCACGGGGATTTCCGGTCGCGACCATGGCCATTGGCGGCGGCGCAAACGCCGGTTTGATGGCCGCGCAGATTCTCGCGCTTCACGATGCGGATCTGGCGGCGCGGCTGGACGCGTGGCGCAACACCTTGAGCGCTTCCATTCCAGAGGAACCCAGCGATGAGTGAGCCGCTAAAACCGGGACAGACCATTGGTATTCTGGGCGGCGGTCAATTGGGCCGGATGCTTTCGATGGCGGCGGCGCGTTTGGGCCTGCGGGTCGTTGTATTTGAACCCGGGGCTGGTGCGCCTGCGGGCGAGACCTCGGGCGGGTTGATCACGGCGAGTTACGATGACGAGGCCGCGCTGACCGCGTTTGCGCAAAGCGTTGATGTCGTCACCTATGAGTTTGAGAATGTGCCCGCCGAAGCGCTTGATCTTATTCAGGCGCGCGTGCCGATCCGCCCAAACCGGCAGGCGTTGTCCGTCAGTCAGGATCGGTTGACCGAAAAGACATTCCTGAACGATATCGGGCTTGAAACCGCCGCTTTCGCAATCGCGTCGGATGAGGCGGAGCTTGCCCAAGCGCTTGGAATCGTTGGGATGCCTGCCATTCTGAAGACGCGGCGCTTGGGCTATGACGGCAAAGGTCAGGCGTGGATCCGCGACCGGCACGATGCGGCGAATGCCTTGGTGGCGATGAACGGGGCCGAGGCTTTGCTTGAAGGCGTGGTCGATTTCGATCGCGAGATCAGCGTGATCGCAGCCCGCGGTCTGGACGATACGATCGCGTGTTTTGAGCCGGGTGAAAACGTCCACCGCGATGGGATACTGCACACAACGCGCGTGCCTGCTGAGATTTCACCGGCGACACGTGAGCGCGCCTTTGGCATTGCGGGCACCATTCTAACCGCGCTGGATTATGTCGGCGTGATCGGGATCGAGCTTTTTGATCGCGGTGGAGACCTGATCGTGAACGAGATCGCGCCGCGCGTGCATAATTCCGGCCATTGGACCGAGGCCGGTGCGGTCATTGACCAGTTTGAACAACACATTCGCGCGGTTGCTGGCTGGCCTTTGGTAGATCCAGTGCGCCATTCGGATGTCGAAATGACGAACTTGATTGGCGATGACGTCGACCTTGTTCCCGGGATCGCCGGGGAAACGGGGGCGCGGCTGCATCTTTATGGCAAAGCCGAAGCACGCCCCGGTCGCAAGATGGGCCATGTGACGCGCGTTCTTGCCCCAGCCAGCGACCGGCATTGAACGTAGTGAACTATCCCCGACGCAACCCGCTGAAAGGCCCGGTGTACCTTGGGACCAAGCGGCTTTATGCGCTGGCGAATTTTGTGCCGACAAAGAACCGGACGCCCCATGTCGTTGATGGGCGCCCTTTGGTGGTCATTCACAACCCCAAGGCCGCAGGCAGTACGTTGAAGGCGATGCTGGGGGCAAAAGGCACGACGCACACGATGCCGCGTCTCGCCTATTCCCGCGCGATGTGGCGACGGACGTTTTCGGTGGTTGCGGTGCGTCACCCGTTTGACCGGTTCGTGTCCGGCTTTGCGTTTATGATCAACAAACGCCGTGGCGGGGTCATTCAGCGCGAGATGGGAGATCGGCTGGCCGGGATGGACCCGTTCACGTTTCTGACCTTTATCCAGCAGTACCCCGAGAAGTTGGGGCATCAGGTCAAC
The DNA here is from genome assembly GCA_938016355.1 of uncultured Boseongicola sp. Classification (GTDB taxonomy): domain Bacteria; phylum Pseudomonadota; class Alphaproteobacteria; order Rhodobacterales; family Rhodobacteraceae; genus CALLWO01. Next base: position 7,501 of record CALLWO010000181.1, read on the forward strand.
TGGTCCCATCATCCCGACCCTCAAAAACCCACGGCAGATGTGATTTTGAAGGTTGAGGAAAGCGCTGACTGGTTTGATCAGCTTTCGGCGCTGGGTGTGCCGGTCACGCCTGCGCCCGAGCGACTGAACCCGGCGCGTTCCAAGGGTGAAAAGCTGACGCAAACGCTTGGTCTGGACGAAGACGAGGTCGCGCGGCTGGAAGAGGCTGTCTTTGCCGAATACCGCGAAGATTACGAGGCCTATGGGTACGAACGCGATTTCTCGACATGACGAAATCCCGCCCCGTCAGATTGGCCGTTCGCGGGATTATCGTTGCTGATGACAAGTTGTTGCTGGTCAATGCCTGGCCCGGCGGCAAAAGCGATTTGCTGTGCGCGCCCGGTGGTGGCGTCGAGCCGCACCAGTCGTTGCCGGACAATCTTGCGCGCGAAATCCACGAGGAAACCGGCCTGATCGCCCGCGTTGGCGCGCCGGTTCTGGTGAATGAATTTCACGCCCCCGAGCGCGGATTTCATCAGGTCGACGTCTATTTCCGCTGTTTTGTCGCCGATCCGGTGATCCCCGAGGGTTGGTGCGATCCAGAGGGCGTTGTGACCGAGCATCATTGGGTGACGCGCGAAGATTTTGCCGCGATCCGGGTGAAGCCGGATAGTCTGGCAGAGGTCGTTTGGGATCATGACGGCGTTGCCGCTTATGACGCTTTGGAGCCGCTTTTGCGCTGACCCGCGATCACGCCGAAGGCGACGCCGCCAAGCACCACCAGACAGGCTGCAATCAGGCGCGGTGTCGCGTCTTCGTTGAGCAAAAGGATGCCGCCGATAACCGCGATAACCGGCACGGTCAGCTGGGCGATGGCGGCGACGGCTGCATCCAGTTTCGGCAGCACCGAATACCAAAGCGCGTAGCCAAGACCCGACGTCCCTGCCCCGGAAAGAACAGCGATGAGCATGCCTTGGGACGAGATTTCATCGGGGATGAGTATCCACACAAGAAGCGCAAGCGGGGCAGCGCAGATGAAATTCGCGCCGGTTTCGGCCAACGGGTCCGAAACGCCGCGGCCAATGAGCGAATAGACGCCCCAGCCAATGGCGGCGATGCCCATCAGGAGAGACGCGAACAGCGGCGGCGCGCCGACCGCGCCGGGCCAGAGCAACCAGCCAAGCCCCGCGAGCGCAATCGCGGCCCCAAGCCAGCGCGCGGTTGTCGGGCGTTCGCCCGAGATCAGAGCCCCGGCAAACATCGTGATCTGCACGCCGCCAAAGAGGATCAGCGCCCCGACACCCGCATCAAGCGCGACGTAGGCGAATGAAAACCCAACCATGTAGGCAAGCAGGGAAAGGGTGCCAAGCGCGCGCGTGCGTCCTGTCAGTTTTGGCAAGCCGTGGCGCATCGATAAAAGCACGCCAAGGCAAAGCGCGCCGGAAAAGACGCGGATCGCCTGAAACGCCGCCGGGCCGGTTGCGCCATCGAGCAGCGCCCAGCGGTTCAGAACCGAATTGGCCGCAAAGGCGACCATCGTCAGCGCGGTGAGCGCAAAGAGCCGGATCATGTCCGGCCCTGAAAAATGCGCCATCTGGCCGGATATTCAAAACCCACGGACGAGCCTTTCGATAAGGGGGCGTCACCTGACCCCCAAGGGCGGGAGGGCTATTGCCCTCCGAGCGCAATACCTTCGCGTCTGGGGTCAGCGCCACCCAAAAGCCCCTCACCCGTGATCGAAATTGCGTGAAGACCCGACGTGAGGCCCCGCTGATTTGTCTTGAATCCCATCTCGGTCAGGGCGGTTTCAAGGTCGGCAGCACTGGTGCCTTCTTCGAGATCATAGGTGCCGAACCGGTTGACGAGATGCGGCATTTCGATCGCCGACTGCACGTCCATCCCCCAGTCGAGATGGGCGATGATGGTCTTGGCGACATAGCCGATGATGCGGCTGCCGCCCGGAGACCCGACGACCAGAACGGGCGCGCCATCCTGAAGCACAATCGTTGGTGCCATGGACGAACGCGGGCGTTTGCCGGGTTCAACTCGGTTGGCAATCGGAACGCCATCGCGATGCGAACGGAAGCTGAAATCGGTGAGTTCGTTGTTCAACAAAAAGCCGCCGGGGGCCATCAGTCGGGACCCAAAGCCGTTTTCGATGGTCGTCGTCATGGAAAGCGCGTTTCCATACACATCATAGATCGAGATGTGGGAGGTCGAGGGAAATTCGATGGACGCGTCATCAGCCCAAAGTTGCGCGTGATCCCATTCCGGCGTCCCCGGTGCGATGTCGGTGAGGGCGGTATCGCCCTGCAATTGCTCGGCCCGCGTGGCGAGGTAGTCCGGCGCGACAAGGCCTTCGGTGGGCATGGGGACAAAATCACTGTCCGCCATGTAGCGGCCCCGATCCGCAAACGCGAGGCGCGAGGCGTCCCCGATGAGGCGCCACGCATCGGCGCTATCCGGCCCCATTGAGGCGAGATCATAGCCGTCGAGCATCCCAAGTATCTGGCCCACTGTCAGAGCGCCGGACGATGGTGGACCCATGCCGCATACCTCGTGGGCGCGGTATTCGACACAAACAGGGGCGCGTTCCTTGGCCTGATACAAGGCCAGATCGAGCATCGACATCACACCGGGATTTCCGGCCGCCGTGCGCACAGTGGCCACGATACCTTCGGCCACGCTGCCCGTATAAAACGCATCTGCCCCGCGAGACGCCATCGCGCGCAATGTGTCGCCGTAGGCCGGGTTGGCAAGCGTGTCACCAGCCACAATCGCGCTGCCGCCGGGGAGAAAATAGTCTTTGGTCGGGGCAAAGCGCGACAGCCGTTCGGCGTCGCCTTCGACAAGGGCGGCCAGTCGCGGCGAGACTGTAAACCCTTCATCGGCATGGGAAATCGCCTCGCTAAAGAGCCCGGCCCAATCGGCGCGGCCCCATTTCGTATGCGCCATTTCCATCAAGGCCGGTGTTCCCGGCACGCCGACCGAACGCCCACCGACAACCGCATCGAAGAATTTCAGTGGCTCGCCTTCGGACGTCTGAAAAAGCCGCGGCGTGGCGTCGAGCGGCGCGGTTTCGCGCCCGTCGATTGTCGTGACATCGCCCGAAGCGCCGTCATACCAGACAAGAAAAGCGCCGCCACCAAGGCCGGAAGACTGCGGCTCGACAAGGCCCAGGACGGCCTGCACCGCCACCATCGCATCAGCGGCCGTTCCTCCTTTGGAGAGGACGCGCGCACCGGCCTGAACAGCCAACGGATTGGCCGCAGACACCATCCAGCGTTCGCCTTCGACCGCTTGCCCCGCCGATTTGGCATCAAGCGCGGCTTGCACCGCTTCGTCGCCCGACGCGCTGAGCGTGGGGGCTTCGGCTTCGGGATTGACGGCGTCGGTCGATTGCTGGGCAAGCGCCGGCACCGCGAGGGAAAAAACGAGGGAGGATAATAAAACGGATGTGCGCAACATGGGGTTCTCCAAATCAAAGGCGACTCAAATGTCTCTTTGAAAAGGCTAACACGAATTTTGCGACCGCGACGAAAAACGCGCGTTTAGCTTCGCCAGTTTCCGCTGCGCACCGTGTCGATCATCAGTTGCACATTCTCGGGATCCGCATCGGGGGTGATCCCGTGGCCAAGGTTGAAGATGTGCGGACCACCCGCGAATGCGCGACAGATCGCGCCGGTTTCGTCGATCAGCTTCTGCCCGCCCGTCACCATATGGGCCGAGGCCAGGTTGCCCTGAACACAGCCATCTACCTGAACGTGCTGCGCGGCCCAGTCCGGCGCGACCGAGTTATCAAGCGCGACGCAATCCGCGCCGGTGGCTTTGGCAAATCCCTGATAGGCATCACCCGCCTCGCGCGGGAAAGCGATAATGGGCACGTTCGGGTGGCGCGCCTTGAGGGCGGCGATGATCTTGGCGGTCGGGGCCAGCGCGAAATCCTGAAAATCGGCGCCGTTGAGCGACCCGGCCCACGAATCGAAAATCTTCACGACCTCGGCGCCTGCCTCGATCTGGGCGGCGAGGTATTCGATGGTGGCGTCCGTGATGCGCTCCATCAGCGCGGAAAACGCGGCGCGGTCTTCATTTTTAAACGTGTGGGCGGGCCCCTGATCCGGCGTGCCGCGCCCGGCAATCATATAGGTGGCCACGGTCCACGGCGCACCGGCAAAACCGATGAGCGTCGTTTCCTTTGGCAATTCGCGCGCGAGGATTTTGACGGTTTCATAGATCGGAGAGAGGCGGTCGTGGATCGCGTCCGTTGGTTTGAGCGCGTCGACCTCGGCCTGCGATGTGATCGTTGAAAGGCGGGGCCCTTCGCCGGTGACGAACCAGAGATCCGCGCCAAGCGCCTGTGGGATCAACAAAATATCAGCGAACAGGATCGCGGCGTCAAAGCCATAGCGGCGGATCGGTTGCAAGGTCACCTCGGCGGCAAGCTCGGGATTGTAGCAAAGAGACAGAAAATCACCGGCCTGCGCGCGCGTGGCGCGGTATTCCGGTAGATAACGCCCGGCTTGGCGCATCATCCAGATCGGCGGCACGTCTTGGGTTTCACCGGCAAGTGCGCGCAGGATTGTCTTCTTTTCTGTCATCACCAAAGGCCTTTCGTTTGGCAAAGAGGTCACAGGCAGACGTCAACTTGTCAATACAATGGATTGTCAGTTTTTTCTGACGCCTCTACACCTTGCAGTATGACGAATATGCCTGACCCCAAAAACCCGTTCCGTATCGGCACCCGTGGTTCCCCGCTGGCGCTGGCTCAAGCCCATGAAACCCGCGCCCGTCTGGCAGCGGCGTTCGATCTTTCCGAAGATGCGTTCGAGATCGTGGTGATCAAAACGACCGGTGACCGGGTGCTGGACCGTCCGTTGAAGGATATCGGAGGCAAGGGGCTTTTCACGCGCGAGATCGAGGATGATCTGCTGGCCGGGCGGATTGATATCGCGGTGCATTCGATGAAGGACATGCCGGTTCAGCAGCCCGGTGGGCTGACACTGGATTGTTATCTGCCGCGCGAAGATGTGCGCGATGCGTTTGTGTCGCTTGATGGCGGGACGCTGGCGGATTTGAAAGCGGGCGCACGGGTCGGGACGTCGAGCTTGCGGCGCAAGGCGCAATTGCTACATCGCCGCCCGGAGCTGGACGTCGTGGAATTTCGCGGCAACGTGCAGACCCGGATGAAGAAGCTGGAAGACGGTGTCGCCGATTGTACGTTTCTGGCGATGGCTGGGTTGAACCGGTTGGGCATGAGCCATGTGGCGGCTTCGGGCATTGAAACCGACGACATGCTGCCCGCCGTGGCGCAAGGCGCGATTGGGATTGAGCGGCGCGGCGATGATGCGCGCGCGGCTGAAATGCTGGCGGCGATCCACGACACGCCCACAGGACAGCGACTGGCGGCGGAACGCGCCTTTCTGGCGGCACTGGACGGATCGTGCGAGACGCCGATTGCCGGTCTGGCGGAA
>CALLWO010000182.1 GCA_938016355.1 uncultured Boseongicola sp.
CCAAATGTTGCGGATGACCCGTCGGGGAACAGGTCGCGCATTTTCGGCGGCGTCGGACAAATTCTGGATCGCGGCGGTGTGCCGGTATTGTTGGGCGGGGATGACTCGATCACAATCCCTGCGCTGGAGGCCTTTGGCGCCCGCGGCAATTATTCGATTTTGCAGGTGGATGCGCATATTGATTGGCGCGACGAGGTCGAGGACGAGTATCAGGGGCTTTCGTCGGTGATGCGGCGCGCTTCAGAGATGGCGCACATCAAAAACATCGTTCAGATCGGCCAGCGTGGCATTGGGTCGGCGCGGCCATCGGATTTAAAAGATGCCGAAGGATGGGGGGTGACGTTTGTGCCCGCCGGAGAAGTGGCGCAAAGCGGCGTGGGGCGCGCAATTGATGCCTTGCCCGCCGGGCAGGACGTGATCGTCTGCTTTGATCTTGATTCCCTTGATCCTTCAATCATGCCGTCGGTGATTGCGCGCACCGCAGGCGGACTTAGCTATTGGCAGTCTTTGGAGCTGATGGCGGGGATACTTGGGAAGGGGCGAATTGCGGGCATGGTTGTGACCGAATTCATGGCCGAACGCGATATTGACGGGATGGGTGCATCGCTGGCCGCGCAACTGATCAATTCCACGCTTGGATTGATTGCACGCCAACCCACGAAAGCGGCGGGTTAACGCCGCCGTTTGATTGCGCCGGTCGTTTACGGCGTGTAAACATTGTCAAAAGAATTCAATGCGAGGTGTGGGCATGCGTCGGGTCGTTGTCACTGGTCTTGGTATGGTTTCCCCTTTGGCGTCTGGCGTCGAGGAAAGTTGGTCACGTTTATTGGCAGGCGAGTCAGGGGCCGGGCCAATCACTCGGTTTGATGCGTCTCATCTGGGCACGACTTATGCCTGTGAAGTGCCGCGCGGCGATGGAACAGACGGGACATTCAACCCCGACGACTGGCTTGAACCCAAAGAGCAGCGCAAAGTGGATGATTTCATCATCTACGGGATGGCCGCGGCCGAGCAAGCGGTGAAGGATTCCGGTTGGGAACCGACCGATACCGAAAGCCTTGAGCGCACGGGTGTGATGATCGGGTCGGGCATTGGTGGTCTTCAGTCGATTGCCGAAACAGCGATTTTGCTGAAAGAACGCGGGCCCCGCCGCGTGTCGCCGTTCTTTATTCCCGGCTCTTTGATCAATCTGGTCTCGGGTCAGGTGTCGATCCGGTATGGATTCAAAGGGCCGAACCACGCGGTTGTGACGGCCTGTTCGACGGGGGCGCATGCGATTGGCGATGCGTCACGTCTGATCATGCTGGGCGATGCGGACGTGATGGTTGCCGGAGGCGCGGAAAGCCCGATTTGCGAGATCGGCATTGCCGGGTTCAACGCCTGTAAGGCGCTGTCGACCAAGCGCGCCGACGATCCCAAAGCCGCAAGCCGCCCTTACGATGAAGACCGCGACGGTTTTGTCATGGGCGAAGGCGCGGGCGTTGTCGTTTTGGAAGAATACGAACATGCCAAGGCGCGCGGCGCGAAGATTTACGCCGAAGTGCTCGGCTATGGCTTGTCGGGGGATGCCTATCACATCACCGCACCGTCCGAAGATGGCGAAGGCGGTGGGCGCGCGATGGCGGCGGCGATCAGATCAGCCGGGATCGAGCCATCGGAGATTGATTACATCAACGCCCACGGCACATCGACCATGGCCGATACAATCGAGCTGGGCGCGGTTGAGCGTCTGATGGGCGACGCGGCTGAAGGCGCCACGATGTCGTCGACGAAGTCGTCTGTGGGCCATTTGCTTGGGGCGGCCGGTGCGGTGGAGGCAATCTTCTGCATACTTGCGTTGCGGGATCAGGTTGCGCCGCCAACGATCAATCTGGACAACCCGGCTGTGACGCCGAAGCTTGACCTTGCCCCGAATGCGAAACGCGAACGCGAGATCAAGATCGCCTTGTCGAATTCATTTGGGTTTGGCGGGACGAACGCGTCGCTGGTCATGGGGCGGCTTGATCGCTGATGTGGCGGCACATTGCTTCTAATTTCCTGACGCTGGCGATTTTGGGTCTGGTGCTGGCTGTGGGTGGTCTTACCTGGGCGCAGCGCGAATATGCGGCGCAGGGCCCGCTCGCGGACGCGATTTGTCTGCAGGTGTCACCGGGCAGCAATATGCGGCGGGTGGCGGAAAATCTGGCCGAGCAGGGGGCAATATCGAACGCCACGATTTATCGGCTGGGCGCGGATTATTCCGAGAAGTCGTCGCGGCTGAAGGCGGGGTCGTTTCTGATCGAAGAAGGCGCGTCGATGGCGGAGATCGTCGACGAGATCACGGGCGACGGGCTTTCGACCTGTGGCACCGAGGTGATCTATCGGATTTCGGTGAACAGCCAGACGAAGCGCGTGCGGGAATTGAACGCCTCGACCCAGGAGTTTGAGGTCACATCCGAGTTTGATCCCAAAGCTGATGAGCTGCCCGAGGCCTATACCAGTGCGCGCGACGATGTGGCGACGCGGTATCGCGTGGTTGTGGCCTAGGGCGTGACCAGCTGGCAGGTCGTCGAGGCGTTGAAGGCGTCGGATTTGTTTGAGGGAGAGATCGAGGAAGTACCCGCGGAAGGGTCCTTGGCCCCCGATGGTTTCGAGGTGCGACCCGGGACGGATCGGGCGGAGTTCCTGGCCAATATGGCGCGTATTCAGTCCGAGCGATTGGCGGCTGCGTGGGAGAACCGCGCGCCGGATGCGCCGGTCGAGACGCCCGAGGAGACTTTGATCCTTGCCTCGATCATAGAGAAGGAAACGGCTGTGGCCGACGAGCGTAGGGTTGTGGCGAGCGTATTCGCGAACCG
>CALLWO010000183.1 GCA_938016355.1 uncultured Boseongicola sp.
GCGGGTGTCAGCGCGGCGGCGTGCGCGGTCAGGACAGGTTTGGCTTTTGGCAGCGGGGTTTCCACGGCAAAAAGCCGCGACATGACACGTTCGACATTGCCATCAACCACGGTTTCGGGGTGATCAAATGCGATTGCGGCAATGGCGGACGCGGTATAGGGGCCAATTCCGGGCAACTTCAGAAGCGCTGCGTGATCGGAAGGGAAAACCCCGCCATGCTCGGCCACGACGACCCGCGCACATTTCAGCAGGTTGCGGGCGCGGGCGTAATATCCAAGACCTGCCCATTCCCCCATCACGGTCGCATCTTCCGCGGCGGCAAGTGCTGACACATCCGGCCAAAGCATTGAGAATCTTTGGAAATATTTGATCACGGCTGCAACGGTCGTCTGTTGCAACATGATCTCGCTGAGCCAGATACGATAGGGGTCGGGGCACTTGCCTGAACGGCGCTCGGACGGGCTTACGCGCCATGGCAGGTCGCGCGCATGGATGTCGTACCAATTCAAAAGATCCGCGGATGCTGGCGTGTCACGCAATCTTTATCCCTTCGTCATCTGCTTTTGAGTGGCGCGTGGCGTACATCGCCTTAGAATGAGGCGAGAAGACAGGAAGGCAAGTCGATGCAAAAGTTTCGTCGCAAACGCGGATTTGAACGGGCGTCCAGCCTCGTTGCAAATCGTGTGCGTGCAGCGGGCGAAACCCGTGGCTTTGCTGTGTCGCGCCTTTTGACCCATTGGGACGACATCGTTGGGCCCGATCTTGCCCCTCGTGCGCGACCTGTCGAAGTTGGCTATGGAAAAAGCTTCGGCGCAACGCTGACGCTTTTGTGCTCGGGGCCGAACGCGCCCATTGTGGAGATGCAGAAAGAGCAAATCCGCGAACGTGTGAATGCCTGTTACGGCTATTCGGCAATTGCGCGTGTGAGGATTACCCAGACATCGGCGCACGGTTTTGCAGAGCAGCAAGCTGCGTTTGAAAGCGCGCCCAAACCAAACCCGGCAGAAGCGCCCGAGGTGCGTGCAAAAGCGCGCCAAGCCGCTGAAGCCGTCGGCGATGACACTTTGCGACAGGCCCTTGAACGTCTGGGCGCCAACATTCTATCTCAGTCAAAACAGACATAAAGGTATTTCGGATTATGACGAAACATTTCACGGCTCTTGCCTCTACCATGCTTGCAATGGTTCTCGCGGTGATGCTTTCGGCGACGTACGCCACAGCGCAAGACGCAAGCGACATCGACACCTCCGACATCCCCGAAATGTCCATTGGCAACCCGGATTCGGCTGTCACGATTGTGGAATACGCCTCTTTCACCTGTCCCCATTGCGCGGCCTATCACGCAGGCGATTTCAAGAAGCTGAAGGCCGAATACATCGACACGGGCAAGATCAATTTCGTCTATCGCGAAGTCTTTTTTGACCGCTTTGGCCTTTGGGCAGCCATTGTCGCCCGGTGCGGCGAAGGGGCGGAAAACCGGTTTTTCGGCATTACTGACATGCTTTATGAGCAGCAACGCGAATGGTCACGTCTGGAAGACCCCGCCGCAATCGTGGATCGTCTGCGCCGGATTGGCAAAACAGCCGGTTTGACGGATGCGCAGCTAGACGGATGCTTCACCGATGCGGACACCGCGCAGAAGCTTTACGCGCGTTATTTGCAGCAGGCCGAAGCCGATGGCATCCGTGCAACGCCGTCATTCCTGATCAATGGCGAGCTTCACTCGAACATGTCCTATGACGAGATGAAGGCCATAATCGACGCCGAATTGGGCAGCTGATGACACCGCTCAGGGGCCTTAAGGTCCTTGAACTTGCACGTATTCTGGCCGGCCCCTGGGCCGGTCAAACTTTGGCGGACCTTGGCGCAGATGTGATCAAGGTCGAAGCGCCCGAAGGCGATGACACGCGCCGCTGGGGCCCTCCCTTCATAGATCGCGAGGGCACGCCGGAGGCCGCGTATTTCCATGCCTGTAACAGAGGCAAGCGCTCGGTCATTGCAGATCTGAAATCCGAAGACGGGCGTGCGCTTGTGCGTCGCCTTGCAGCGGAAGCGGACGTTCTGATCGAGAATTTCAAGCTTGGCGGGCTTGAGAAATACGGGCTCGATTACAAAAGCCTGAACGCGCTCAATCCGCGTCTTGTCTATTGCTCGATAACCGGGTTCGGACAGACCGGCCCTTATGCGCATCGCGCGGGCTATGATTACATCATTCAGGGCATGTCGGGCCTGATGTCGGTCACCGGCGAACCCGATGGTCAGCCGCAAAAGGTCGGTGTGGCCGTCACGGATGTGTTTACCGGGCTCTATTCGGTGATTGCGATCCAAGCGGCCCTCGCGCAACGCGACACGACCGGGCATGGCCAGCACATTGATATGGCGCTGATGGATACGGCCGTGACGGTAACGGCCAATCAGGCGTTGAATTTCCTGTCGACGGGCGTTGCGCCAAAACGGTTGGGCAACGCGCACCCGAACCTCATGCCCTATCAGGTGTTTCAATGCGCCGACGGCTGGTTGATCATCGCGGTTGGGAATGACGGTCAGTATCGACGGCTTTGCGCGGTGCTTGGCGCGCCCGAACTTGCCGAGAACGCGGCTTACGCGACCAATGCCGGGCGCATCGCGCATCGCGCGGCACTGACCGAAAAGCTGACTGCATGCACCCTCACATGGTCCATGTCGGACCTTCTCAAAGCCTGCGAGGATCAAAGCGTTCCGGCAGGGCCGATCAACACTCTCGAAGACGTTTTTGCCGACCCACAGGTGATTGCGCGGGGCATGCAGCTTGACGCCGATGGGCTTCCCGGCGTGCGCGCGCCGTTCCGATTTTCAGATGCGGAGGAAGCACCAGTACGACCCGCGCCTGCCTTGGGTCAGCATGGGGCGGATATCAGTTGGGAAACAGACGACTGAGCGCGTTATCAAGCGCGGCTCCATCATCAAACGCCATTCGAACCGGCAAGGTCAGCACCTTCGGGCGAAAGCTCTGAGGCAAGCGGACGGCGTCCTTTTCGGTGGTGACCAATTGCGCGGAAAGCGCTTTGGCGTCAGTTTCCAGGCGTTTCATCAACGCGTCGCTTAACGGTTGGTGATCGTCGAGCGCTTCGGCGCGCAAAAGATTGGCGCCCAGGCCGTGTAAGGTGGCAAAGAATTTGGACGGGGCCCCGATGCCCGCGAAGGCCAGCACGTTAAGCCCGCGCCAATCCATCCCGGTTTCCAGCGGGGCAAGATGGGCCCTTGCACGGGGCTTTTCACCCAATGCTTCGCCCCATTTGCGGGTGAATTCAGCCTGCGCGACGTCATCGCCGATGCTGAGAACCAGATCCGCGCGTTTCAATCCGGCAGCGACCGGTTCCCGCAGTGGTCCAGCGGGAAGGACGCGCCCGTTGCCGAACCCGATCTTGGCATCGACCACCACGATGGACATGGATTTGGCCACCGACGGGTTTTGAAACCCATCGTCGAGCAGGATCACCTCGGCGCCGGCGGCCTCGGCGGCGGCGACTCCTGCGGCGCGATCCTTGGCCACCCAAGTGGGTGCAAAGGCCGAGATCAGGAGCGGTTCGTCACCAACATCGCGCGCTTTGTGGCTGCGTTCATCGACGCGCAAAGGCCCGGTTTCTGACCCGCCATAGCCGCGAGAGACGACGTGGACGACTTTGCCAGCGAGTCTTTCAATCAGCGCGATCACCGTTGGGGTCTTACCAGTGCCACCGGCGTTGATGTTGCCGACACAGATCACCGGGCAGGCGGGCGTGATCTTGGCAGGACGCGCAACACGGGACGCCGTTGCGCGCCCATATAACCAGCTTAGCGGAGTGAGCAGAGCTGAAAGGAGACCCGGGGCGGTCGGCGGGTTGTTCCAAAACGATGGGGCGCGCATCACTCGGCCTCGACCTGATCCAGCCGGATGTCGATCATCTCGGCCAGTCGTTCGACAACATGGGCGCTTTCAGACGTCAAACCCCATCCCGCATGGGCAAGAACAGCGGCTTTGTCGGGCGACAACAGTCGGAAAATCGCGTCGCCAAGGGCATCACCGTCGGAGATCTGAACCGACGCATCTGCCGCGCTCAGGCGATCAAAACGCACCATGGCCGCGCCTGTGACCGGGCCGTGGACGATGGCGGAGCCAAGTGCTGCGGGTTCAAACGGGTCGGCGGGTTCCACCTCGTCTGAAAGTGTGCCGCCAAGAAAGGTTATCGGCGCAAGGCGATACCAAAGGCCCATCTCGTCGCCCGCATCGGCGATATAGACCTGAACAGTTTCGCTCGGAGGTTCGCCGCGCGAGCGCACAGCGGTGCTCCACCCTTGGGTTTCCAAAGCGCCGGCGATGTCGGGGCCATCCTCAAGGACGCGCGGGATGATGACGACGAGCAGTCGATGGGCGGCGCGGATTGTGCGGCGCTGCGCGGCCTCGACCGCGTCAAGCTCGTCAAGCGTGACCCGAGAAGCAAGCCAGATCGGTCGCGATCCCAGCTGTTCCTTCAGTTTGCTCAGGGCGTCTTCTGAGCACGGCAACGCAAGGGCGGTGTCGCTCAAAGGCCCGGTCACATGGGTCCGACCCGGATCGACCGCGGCGCCGTGAAACGCTTGCGCTTCGGCAGCTGATGGCAAAAGAAACGCCTCGAAATGATCCAAAAGCGAGGCCGCCAGAAGAGGGACCCGACCTCCGGGGGCAAGTTCACCGCGGCGCGGCGAGGCAAGATACATCGGAATGCCGCGCGCATGAGCATCGGCAAACAGCAAAGGTCGGTCGGGCGGCCCAAGAATGACGCCCACGTCAGGTTTCCAATGGTCAAGAAAGCGTGTCACGGATCCGGCTGTTTCGCCGGGCGCAAGCTGATGAATGGCGATGTCCGAAACCGCGGGCGGTAAGGGCGCGACATCGGCAGAGGTCACCAGACCGTAAACCGGCTCGCCGCGCAGGCGCGCCAGTTCTTGTGTAAGTGCTGCAATCGATCCCGCATCCGCCCCATCCGTGGCGTGCATCCACATCAGACAGCCCTTTGGACGTGGCACATCGGTCTGGCCAAGCCTTTGAGGTGTGTCTTGCTTTTCTGGCGTGCGCTCGGCCGGTCGCGTAATGTCCCGCAGCCGGGTGGCGGCATAGTAAAGCCGCGAGACCAGCCGGGGGCGGGATCGTGTCAGTTGCCCAGCTCCTCGGTCGAGGACGCAGCCGCCTCTTCGTCGCGCAGCCGGTGAAGATGGGCGATGAAATATCGCATATGGGCATTGTCGACGGTGCGATGGGCCTCGGATTTCCAGGCGTCGTAAGCCTTTTGATAATCCGGGAAAATGCCAACGATATGAAGATCGTCGACATCCTTGAAGACGTTCTCGGACGGGTCGACGAGTTCGCCACCAAAGACAAGGTGCAGGCGCTGGGTCATGAAAAGGCTCCGTTTCAGGTTGTGTCAAAGGCTAACCGCTGGGCGGGGCGCGTCAAGCGTCACGCAAGACGGTCGATGAACTTGCGGTGCAGCGTCGGGGCGGCGGCCACGACGCCCGCAGATTGGCGCGCGGGTGAATTGAAAACGAGAGACTTTCCGTGCCGGTCGCTGACCTGCGCACCCGCTTCGCTGACCAAAAGTGCGCCCGCCGCGATATCCCATTCCCAACTTGCCCGAAGCGTCAGCATCGCATCAAAGCGGGCCTCTGCAACAAGGGCCATCCGATAGGCGAGCGACGGGCGGAAATGACGGCGGAAAGCCGGGGCGGACTTATGCCAGAACCGCTCTTGCAGGGTCACTTTGGGCGTCAATACGTCGGCGTCTTCCACATCACAGGCATCGCTGGCCGAAATTGGCTTGCCGTTCAATGTCGCGCCCTCGCCGCGCGCTGCGAGATACATTTTATCAAGCACAGGGAGGTAAACGCATGCTGCCGTCGGGACGCCGTTTTCGACGATTGCCAACGAATGCGCCCAGGCTTTCTCGCCTGCGACAAAGGATCGGGTGCCGTCGATGGGATCGACGATAAAGACGTGGCGGGCCGTGAGCCGTGCGGGGTCGTCTTCGGTTTCTTCGCTGACCCATCCGTAATCCGGGCGCGCGGCCAAAAGACTGTCTTTGAGGTGCGTGTCGACCGCTAAATCCGCCTCGGTGACCGGGTCATCGCCGCCTTTGTCCCACACCTGAGGATCCTCGCGCCAATACGAACGCGCGATCTCGCCCGCTTCGCGTGCGGCGGAGTCTAAGAGGTCAAGATCACGCGCCTGCAATCGTCAGGCTTTCGACCAATAGCGAGGGGATGACGCGGGACAGATGCGCGCGCGCGTCGTTTGCCGGGCGGACGTTTCTCAACATGTCGTTGAGATTGCCTGCAATGGTGCATTCGTTGACGGGGTAGGTGATCTCGCCGTTTTCGACCCAGAAACCGCTTGCCCCGCGGGAATAATCGCCCGTGGTCGGGTTGATCGACGAACCGATCAGCGATGTCACCAACAGCCCCGTGCCCATGTCCGCAAGCAGATCCTCGCGGCTTTGCTCGCTTTCGGTCAACGCGATGTTTCCGGTGGACGGAGACGGCGGCGCGCTGGTGCCGCGTGCCGCACTCGCGGTGCTTTCCATGCCCAGTTTGCGCGCGGTCGCCAGATCGAGTGTCCAGCCCATGAGCATTCCATTCTCAACGATTAGACGGGGCCGCGTGGCCAGCCCTTCGGCGTCAAAGGGCTTGGACCCTTGAGCCCGTGGGCGATGTGGGTTCTCAAAAACCGATAGATCGCTTGGCAGGACTTGCGTGCCAAGCTTGCCCTGAAGCCATGAGCCGCCGCGCGCGACGGATGCGCCATTGGCAGCGCTCAAAAGATGACCGATCAGACCCGAGGAAATGCGTTCGTCATAAAGCACCGGAAACGTGCCGGTCGGTGGCTTGCGCGCGCCGCGTCGTGCAAGCGTGCGCTCGGCGGCGATACGTCCGATCTCGGACGGGTCCAGCAGGTCGGAATGGTGGATACGTCCATCGCCGAAATAATCGCGCTCCATGTCTGTGCCCGACCCTGTGATCGCAACGCAGGACACGCCGTGGGACGTCCGCGCGTAGCCGCCCGAAAACCCGTTCGTGGCTGCAATATGAACGGCGTTTCTGGAATATCCGGCGGATGCCGCATCAATTTTGGAGATGCCGTCGTGCGCAAGGGCCGCGGCTTCGGCGCTGAGGGCTGCGGTCTGAAGCTCTTGCGGTGTGGGTTCGGGCGCGGTCTCGGCCAGCTCAAACGCGGCAATGTCCCAATCCCGGGCCAGTTGTGAGGGGTCCGCCAATCCGATGTGAGGGTCTTCGGGGGCAAGGCGGGCCATGGCAACGGCGCGCTCGGCCATGGTCGTGATTGTGTCGGGATTGATGTCAGAGGCAGACACGCAGGCCTGCTGCTGCCCGATCAGCACCCGCAAGCCGATGTCGATCCCTTCGGAACGCTCGGCCTGCTCCAATGCCCCGTTCAGGACATTGATCGACACCGATGTGCCCTCGGTCGCGATGGCATCAGCGGTTTCAGCCCCCGCTTTGCGCGCGGCGTCCAAAAGAGCGTCGGTGAGTTTGGCGAGATCGGTCATGTCGGTCCTGTTCTGGCGTGCCTTGGAGGTAGTCCGAGGAACGCGGCGGTGCAAGGCCATGGGCCAAGACTTGTGAACACCAACAACAAGCCGGACGAAAAACGCCGCCCGTGCAACGGGGCGGCGTTCTGAATTTTATCTCGAGAAAGCGTTATTTGATGCGCTGACCATTGGCGAGGATGGAGCCGTCTTCTTTCACCTCGATGGTCGACACAAGCGAATCCGGGCCGGTGCCGGGGCGTGCGAAGAGACCAAGCATCATCCGGGCACCCATCGCCTGTTCTTCGGGCACAAAGCCCATAGCGACAAGCGTATCCAAAAGGCCGTTGCCGCCGGTCAGCATCATGTTGACGGTGCCGTTTGGCAGCGGAATGCCCATGTCATTGTTGAATTCAAATGCGCCGTCGCCGGTCAGAGAAGCCCCCGCGATTGTCAGCTCGACCGAGTTGATCGTGACTTCTTCGAGCGTACCTGGGGTTGGGGGCTGACCATTTGCGCCGTAATCCGTCGCGGTGAAGTCTTCGGTGACGATGCCAACGCCGGACACGTCAACGGACAGGGTCGCAGGATCGCGAGGCAATTGCGCGCCGGGATCAAAGAGATTCCAAAGCGTGTCGTCCAGCTCAAGTCCGCTGAGGTTAAACGCCATGCGGAAATCCTGTGGCGCGTCGCCCGGCACGACGGGAATGTCGAACTGACCACCGGTCTCGGCGATGCTTGCCGAAAGTGGCGGAAGCGGGATCATGTCGCCGGCAAATGTAATCGTGTTGCCTTGGGCGCTGCCGCCATAGGACAAGCCCGATTTGTCGAGCGAGAAGTTGATGTCGCCCGATGCCGCGCCGACATTGGCCTGAAAAGCGCCGTCAGGTGCATCGACGTTGATCGAATACTGCACCGCACCATGGGTGGCCGAACCTCGCGATGTGCTTCCAGCCATAACGGCGTCGGCCATCGAAGTTTCAAGCGTCTGAGCGGTCATCGCGCCGGAAAACGCACCCGCCATGTCGGCAACGGAAAAGTCAAAGTCAAAGCTGCCCTCACCTTCATCCGCAGGGGGCACGACATTCATCATCATGGTGAACGCCTGAACGGCGAAATCGGCGGAGTAATCGCGCACCGTACCGGCACCAAATTCGGTTGTTCCCGAAATGCCGCTCATCGTCATGCCAAGATCGAAAACAAAGTCATCGGGCATCTCTGGGCCATCGATTGAGACATCGGAGATCGTCACCGTCGTCGCGCCGTATTCGTAGCGGATCTGCTCGGGGATACCCGAGACAAGCTGGGTCAGCCCGTCCTGGCGCATCATCATCGCAACGTTGAATTCGCCTTCTTCGCTGTTGAACTTCACACGGATCGGAATATCGGTTGGATAATCGATGCGCACGGAGCCGTCGCCAAGTTCGACAAAGCTTGCGCCCGCCATCGTGATGGACATGTCCTGTCCTTCGATGTCAGCGCTCATCGTGATATCGCCAACGGTCAGCGTGTCGCCAACGCGCGTCTGGCTGGCCAGCGTTGTCGTCAGGCCGGACATTTCGATCTGTCGTAGTTGGTCCGCAAGCACTTGTTCGGCCGTCAGGTCAGCAAGAGCCGGGCCAGCAAGCAAGGCGAAAGCGGATGTCAGTGTAAGTAAACGTGTCTGGGGCATAAATACGTTCCAAAAGTTGAAAATTGGTTGGCCGCAGCATCCAAACTGGGCTCGCCCGCGTCAAGAAGGGGCTGTAGAATTGGTCACCATGGGGTTAAGCGTGACCGTGATGTAACGCAGTATGGCATAATGGAGGCAGGAATGGCAGTTCATGGCAAAACCGTGATGATCACAGGTGCAAGTCGCGGGATCGGAGAAGCCGCAGCGCGCCTTTTTGCACGCGAAGGTGCCAACGTCGTTTTGCTCGCCCGTGGGCAGGATAAGATCGCTGAAATTGCCGGTGACATTGGGGAAAGCGCGCTTGCCGTTCCCTGTGATGTCAGCCGATTTCAAGAGCTTGCCAGCGCCGTCACGGCTGCGACCGACGCGTTTGGTCCGGTCGATATCCTGATCAACAACGCGGGCGTGATCGAACCCGTCGCCCACATCGGCGAGGCCGATCCCGAGGCGTGGAGCCACGTCATCGACATCAACCTCAAAGGGGTCTTTTACGGCATCCGCGCGGTGCTTCCCTCAATGGTCGAGCGCGGTGGCGGCAGCATTTTGAACATCTCCTCCGGCGCGGCTTATGGTCCGACCGAGGCGTGGTCGCATTACAACGCTTCCAAGGCAGGGGCCTTGATGCTTACGCGGTCCGTCGACAAGGAATATCGCGACAAAGGCATTCGCGCCATCGGTCTTTCCCCGGGCACCGTGGCCACTGAAATGCAGCGCGAAATCAAGAAAAGCGGGATCAACCCGGTCAGCCAGCTTAACTGGTCGGATCACATTCCGCCCGAATGGCCGGCGATTGCGCTGCGCTGGATGTGCGAACCCGAGGCCGACGAATTTCTTGGCGCCGACATTTCGCTCAGGGATGAAGGCATCCGCGCGCGTTTGGGTCTCACGTCGTGATCCAAAGCCGGACATCGGCGGGCGTCTGCGTCATCACGCTGGACCGGGCTGACAAGGCCAACGCGCTTACGTCCCTGATGCTGGGCGATCTTGTCAAAGCTGTAGATGCCGCGTCGCGCGACACCGAAGTTGCAGTCGTGATCCTGACAGGAACAGGTCGGGTTTTCAGCGCGGGCGCCGATTTGGAAGAGGTCAGGTCAGGGCATCTGGCCACCGATCCGGGATGGGAGGCGCTTTCGTCGGCGATTGCCAATTGCCCCGTTCTGACGATTGCGGCGCTGAACGGAACTGCAGCTGGCGGCGCGCTGGGCATGGTTCTGGCCTGTGATTTGCGGATTGCGCGGGACGGCACAAAGTTCTTCTACCCGGTAATCAAACTTGGGGTCCTTCCCCAACCCTCAGATCCCGCAAGACTGGCCGCTCTTGCAGGGCCGTCCGCCGCGCGACGGATATTGTTGGCGGGCGACAAGATCGGCACGCCCGAGGCGCAAAGCCTGGGGCTTGTCGACTGGATCGCAGACGACCCATTGACCGAGGCGTTAACGCGCGCCGAAGACGCAATTGCCGCAGGTCGTTCTCACGTCTCAGCGGTTAAATCATTGTTGTGAAAACACCATTTCTTCAACTCACCGACGCTTTCGCCGCCCACCCGGCGTTTTCGAATGAAAATCCGGCGGTCGTTTCGCGACCCACGCCACAAATTTCGCCAACCGCGGATGGCCGCGCAACGCCTCAATTGTATGAAACCCGCGCGCCAACTCCGTCTCGCTCAGCGTGGCGTGGATTTCGTTGTGGCAAATCTGATGCAGCAACACAGTCGGCCCGCCTTTTCCGCCGCGCAATCGCGGGATCAGGTGATGCAGGCTTTGCTTTGATCCGATCGGGATCGGGCGGTCGCACAGGGGGCAAGCGGGGTCACTCATGAGCAAAGAGGATGACGCAAACGCGCGCCACGACAAGGTTCAGGCGCTGATTATCGGCGCTGGTCCTGCCGGATTGATGGCCGCGGATGCGCTGGCGAGCGCGGGTGCGGCCGTTTTGGTGGTCGATGCGATGCCTTCGGTCGGGCGAAAATTCCTGATGGCGGGCAAGTCCGGCTTGAACCTCACCAAGGACGAGCCGCTGGCATCGTTCCTTTCGCACTTCCACCCTCAAAGCCCGGATCTCTTGCGCGCTTTGACCGATTTCGGCCCTGACAGCGTCCAGTCCTGGGCCCGCGATTTGGGCGAACCGATTGTCACTGGCTCAACGGCGCGCGTTTTTCCTAAGGCGATGAAGGCCTCGCCCCTTTTGCGCCGCTGGCTCGCCCGGCTCAATCAACTCGGGGTCACCTTTGAACAACGCCACAAATGGGTCGGTTGGGAAGGCGATACATGGCTTTTTGACACAAGCAACGGGCCGCGCCGTATCACCGCAGAAATCGTGGTGATGGCACTGGGCGGGGCCAGCTGGTCAAAACTTGGCTCGGACGGATCATGGGCCGACCTTTTCCGAAACAAAGGTATCGAAACCACCCCCTTTGCCCCGGCCAATATGGGTGTCACGATCAGGTGGTCGCCGCATATGACGCCACATTTCGGAACACCTGTAAAAGGCGTGAAACTGATGGCAGGCGGCGTGGAAACGCGCGGCGAATGGGTGGTGACCTCCCAAGGTCTCGAAGGCGGCGGCATCTACGAACTTTCGCGCGCGCTTCGCAGTCTGGAGCCAGCAACGCTCGACCTGCTCCCCGACGTGACACTTGAACAGATCTCAGCGAAGCTCAGACGCCCACGTGGCAAGCTAAGTATATCGAATTACTTAAGAAAAATGCTGAAACTGCCGGATATTTCTCGCGCACTTCTGATGGAATGGGGTCGCCCGCTTCCGGTCGATGCGGACCTTTCCGCCTTGATCAAGGTGCTGCCCGTCCCGATCGCAGGAACCCTTCCAATGGACGGCGCAATCTCTACGGCCGGCGGCGTCGACTGGTCCGCGCTCAATGGGTTCGAACTCAAAAGCCGCCCCGGCACTTTCGTCGCCGGTGAAATGCTCGATTGGGAAGCGCCGACAGGGGGATATCTGATTACAGGATGCCTTGCCACGGGGCGCGCAGCAGGCCAGGCGGCGGCTGCAAAACTCAACTTCTAACCCCTTCATTTTTCCAAAAATACTCTGGGGGTCCGGGGGAAACCCCCGGCCGGTCGACGCGCGGGCGCGCGCGGCGAAAACAAAGAATTTTAGGTCGTCCAGTCGATCAAGGGTCCCGCAGGGACGATCCCAAGCGGGTTTCGAAGCTCGGATTTCGAATGATACCCGTTTTTGTAGATCTCGAACCGTACAGTGCCGGCTACACCGGGAAGCGCATAAATGCGCCGCGCATAGGCCCAAAGCGCGGGATAATCGATGATCCTGCGCAAGTTGCATTTGAAGGCCGAGTGATAAGCCACATCAAAGCGCGCCAGCGTCGGAAAGAGCCTTATGTCCGCCTCAGTGATCTGATCCCCCGCAAGCCAGGGTGTGTCCTGCAATCGGTCCTCAATGGCATCGAGCGTTTCAAAAACTTCGGCCACGGCCACGTCATAGGCCTCTTGCGTGCGGGCAAATCCAGCGCGGTAAACGCCGTTGTTGAGATTTGGGTAAATGCGCGCGTTCCAGCGGTCAATCTCGTCGCGCAAATGCTCTGGGTAAAGATCGGGACCCGTTCCAAAGGCCAGCAACATCCGAATGACATCCGCACTTTCGTTCGAAACGATCTGGCGGGTCTCGCGGTCCCAAAGAACCGGCATCGTGCAACGCCCGGTATAGCCGGGTGTTTGCCGGGCATAGACCTGATGAATGGCCGATACCCCCATCTCTGGGTCGGAATATTCGCCGTTTTCGTCAAAGACCCAGCCCTGATCGGTGCGGCGCGGGCGCGCGTAAGACACTGAAATTGCGTCCTGAAGCCCCAACACCTCCCGTGTGATCAACGCCCGATGCGCCCAAGGGCAATTCCACGCGACATATAGATGATAGCGACCCGCCTCGGGCAGAAAGGGGCCGTCCGTTGTGACCCAGTCCCGGATTTTCGCCTCTGCCCGCTTGAATTCACCGCCCTCGGTCGTGTCGGGGCCGGGATCATCCGTGTGGTAAACGCCATCTATCATGACACCCATTGAGAAGCTCCTTTGTCGCTCTGACAAGACATAGCGCGCCGACGTTGGTTTGACGACGCGCAGGACCTGTGCGTCAGGCGCCAGATCGAAAGGCCGACACGGCAATCACCCAATCGTCGCCCGGGCGGATCATCGTATAATAATGTCGCCAACTGCGTTCGAGCGTTCCGTCGGCGCGCAATAATTCCCAATTGGCGGTAATCAATGCCGCGTGAGACCCTTGTGTCGTCAGATCAGACCCACAAAGACGCACATCCCTGACCCCACCGGACAGAAACGCCGCGCGTCGTTGTTCATTAAACGCGATCAGCTCGGCCTCTGTGTTCACATCAAGCAATTGCCCGTCCCCGAGCACCATGTGGGTCGGAAGGTGGAAGAAACGGCTGAGCACGTCGCATCCATGGGCACCTGATACGACCCCCTGCCAG
>CALLWO010000184.1 GCA_938016355.1 uncultured Boseongicola sp.
GTCCCGGCTTCCGAGGCATAGGCGACGGATTTCCCGTCTTCCAAAGCGCGAAGAATTTTCGGGCGCATCTCGTGACCGTTGTGGTCGTGATAAGCAAGAACGCGACGCCCGTTTAATGGCACGCCGTGGATTTCCATCAAACGGCGCAGTGACCGCGTGTCTTCTGCTGCCAGAACATCGGCCGCGCCGAGCACATCAAGTGCACGCAATGTGATATCGCGTGCGTTGCCTATTGGGGTTGCCACAAAATACAAACCGGGCTCCAGCGGGCGTCGGTCATTCTCTGCCGTCATGGCTGGCTCTGTGATTTACTTGACCGTCGAAGTTGCCTAGGGTCGCCCACGTTCGTGTCCGATTTCTTGAGAGGTTTTCCAATGGTCGCGCTTTTGTCCCTTCGCCGCAAGCTGATCTCTGGCATCAGCGCTCTTTTTGCCGTCGGACTTCTGGCGGCCTGTGATCTTCCTGTGGGCACAGGGCCGAGCATCAACACCTCTCGCGCGGTTCCTGTTGCGCTTTTGATTCCATCCAGTTCGCAGGGCGGTTCGGCGCTGGCGATTTCGCTGGAAAACGCGGCGCGACTTGCTGTGAACGATCTTCAAAGCGTCGAAATTGACCTGCGCATCTATGATACCGCTGGCACGCCGGAGGGCGCGGCAATCGCAGCGACCGACGCGTTGAGTGAGGGTGCAAAAATAATCGTAGGCCCGCTCTTTGGAGAGGCCGCAGCCGCCGCCGGGCAAGTTGCCGCAGCGCGGGGCGTGAACGTGTTGACGTTTTCAAATAATCCCGCGGTGGCGGGAGGAAACGTTTTCCTTTTGGGCAACACCTTCCAAACCTCAGCAGACCGTTTGGTGCGCTATGCGGTGACCCAAGGCAAAGGGTCGATTTACATCGTCCATGCGCAAGACGCGGCTGAAGAGGCCGGGCGCGACAGTATTCAGCGCGCGATTGCCGCGAACGGCGGGCAATTGTCTGGCGTTTCGTCGTTCCCACTGTCCCAGCAAGGTGTGATCAACGAGATACCCAACATCGCAAGCGGCGTGCGCAGTTCGGGTGCAAACACGATATTTGTTACATCCGGCACATCCGGCGCATTGCCGTTTGTGGCCGAGCTCTTGCCGGAAAACGGGATCGACGCGGAGGTCGCGCAATTCGTCGGATTGCAGCGGCTTGATGTGCCCAACAGCGCGTTGTCGTTGAAGGGGTTGCAAGGGGCGTGGTTCGCAACGCCCTCGCCAGACCTCACCACGAGATTTAACGCGCGCTACCAAGCCGCGTTTGGCACGCCGCCAAGCCCAGTTGCGGGCCTTGCCTATGACGGTATTGCGGCAATCGGTGCATTGGTGGCACAGGGCAATTCAGACGCATTGAGTGCTTTGTCGCTCACGCAAGGACAAGGTTTTGCGGGCGTCTATGGCCCCTTCCGTTTGTTCCCGAACGGCACGAACGAGCGTGGGCTGGCTGTTGCTCAGATAGAGAACAATCAGGTTGTTGTCGTTGAGCCTGCACCAAGAAGTTTCGGTGGCACAGGGTTCTGAACAGGCGGTTTTGGCCGATACGTCGGCCAAAGCCCCTTCCCCCCAGCTTATCGCCCCTGCAGACGAGATTTTTGATGCCGCGCGCGTAGCCGCCGACATTGCCTCCAGGCTTGACCAAAGCAGCGACGGGCGTGAGGTTCGGGCTGCGACCGTTGAGGTTCTGAAAGCTGCATTGGCTGAAGGGCGCGCACGGATCGAAAATGCATTTGCCACCAATCCAACCGCCGCGCGCCCTGTCATGCGCGCCTATGCGCATCTGACGGACGGTGTTGTTCAAACCGTTCTCGATGTTGCGCAATCACGGCTCCATCCGAACCCAAATCCGACCGAGGGCGAACGGCTTTCTGTCATCGCTGTTGGTGGATACGGACGCGGCGAAATGGCCCCGCATTCCGATGTGGATCTGTTGTTCCTTATGCCTTGGAAGATCACGCCGTGGGCAGAAAGCCTGATCGAGAGCATGCTTTATATGTTCTGGGATCTGCATTTGAAGGTGGGACATGCCAGCCGGACCGTCAAAGATTGTCTGCGCCTGGGGCGGGAGGATTTCACCATCCGCACATCGCTTTTGGAACACCGGTTTCTGGCTGGTAATCCAGCGATTTACCAAGAATTCGGCGAGCGGCTAAAGAGCGATCTTTTCAAAGGGACCGAAGCGGAATTTATTGAGGCCAAGCTGAACGAGCGCGCCGAGCGCCACCGCAAGCAGGGCGGTCAGCGCTATATGGTCGAGCCCAATGTGAAAGAGGGCAAAGGGGGTCTTCGGGACCTTCAGACTCTTTACTGGATCGGAAAGTATATTCACGGCGTGCGCAGTGCCCGCGAATTGGTGCCGCTTGGATTGTTCCGGCAGGAGGAATACGACAAATTCCGCGCCGCTGAGAATTTCCTGATTGCGGTCCGGTCGCATCTTCACCTTGTTGCCGGTCGGGCGATGGATCAGTTGACGTTTGACATGCAAGTCGAGGTCGCCGCCCGAATGGGATATGACGATCGTGCGGGTCGGCGTGCAGTTGAGCATTTCATGCAGGACTATTTCCGCCACGCCACGACAGTGGGCGAAGTGACCCGCATCTTTTTGACAGCTTTGGAAGCCAAACACGTTAAATCCGCGCCATCGCTTGCGACGCTATTTCGCCGCCGTCGCAAGGTTGGCGCAGAGTACACGATCAAACAGAACCGCCTGACGGTCACCCGCCAGAAGCCGTTTTTGAAGGACAAGCTGAACCTTTTGCGTATCTTCGATGAGGCGCTCAGGACCGGGTATCTGATCCACCCTGATGCGATGCGGCTCGTGTCTGCTAACCTCGATATGATCGACGATGACATGCGGGCATCCCCCGAGGCGAACCGTATTTTCATGGACTTGCTCTTAAAACGGGGCAATCCGGAACGCGCGTTGCGACGGATGAACGAACTTGGTGTTTTGGCCGTGTTCGTGCCCGAATTTGCCCCTGTTGTGGCGATGATGCAGTTCAATATGTATCACAGCTACACGGTGGACGAGCATACCATCCAATGCATCTCGACGCTTGCCCAGATCGAACGCGAAGAGCTTGTCGAGGAGTTGCCTGTTGCCAGCCGTGTTTTGAAAGAGGGCGTGAACCGAAAGGTCATTTACGCCGCTCTATTCTTGCATGACATCGGCAAGGGTCGCCCCGAAGACCATTCGATTCTGGGCGCACAGATCGCACGACGCGTCGCGCCGCGCCTTGGATTGAAGCCGGATGAGGTTGAGACCGTCGAATGGCTGGTCCGCTATCACCTTTTGATGTCCGATATGGCCCAGAAGCGCGACATTTCCGATCCACGCACCGTGCGCGATTTCGCCAAGGCGGTGAAGACAAAGAAGCGTCTTGATCTACTGACTGTTCTGACCGTTTGCGACATCCGCGGCGTGGGGCCGGATGTCTGGAACAATTGGAAGGCGCAGCTTTTGCGCACGCTCCATCGGCAAACTGCGAATGCGCTGGAACATGGGCTGGAAGCGGTCAATCGGGAAAGCGCCGAGAAGGTCGCAAAATCGGCGCTTCGAAAGGCGCTTTCCGATTGGCCCAAGAAGGCGCTTCAACACGAAACTTCACGACATTATGGTCCTTATTGGCAAGGGTTGCCGACGGCAACGCAGGTCGTCTTTGCGACCTTGCTGAAGGACATAGAAGACCATGAAATTCGCCTTGATCTGACTCCGGACGAAGAGCGCGATGCCACGCGCGTGTGCTTCGCTCTTGCCGATCATCCCGGTATTTTCTCGCGCCTGGCTGGGGCGCTGGCGCTTGTTGGGGCGAATGTTGTGGATGCGCGGACGTATACGTCGTCCGATGGCTACGCGACGGCCGTGTTTTGGGTGCAGGATGGAGACGGGCACCCCTATGAGGCTTCCCGCTTGCCGCGCCTGCGCTCGATGATCGAACGCACGCTTCACGGCGACGTGCTGCCGCGCAAATCGCTGACAGACCGCGACAAGGTCAAAAAGCGCGAACGTGCGTTCCGCGTGCCGACGTCCATCACGTTCGACAATGAAGGGTCGGATATCTACACCATCATCGAAGTCGACACGCGCGACCGGCCCGGGCTGCTTTATGATCTCACGCGGACACTGGCCGAAGCCAATGTCTATATCGCAAGTGCTGTGATCGCGACCTATGGCGAGCAGGTGGTCGACACGTTCTACGTGAAAGACATGTTTGGCCTTAAGTTTCATGCCGGCTCGAAGCAGAAAACACTCGAGCGCAAACTGCGTAAGGCGCTGACCGAAGGTGTGGAACGGGCGAAAGAGACATGAGTGGGATATCACTTGTACGCGGTGTGATGACCGTGGGTTTCTGGACGCTGATCTCGCGTGTTTTGGGGTTTGTGCGTGATATTTTGATTGCTGCGTGGCTTGGCACCGGTGCCGTGGCGGAAGCCTTCCTTGTGGCGTTTTCGCTTCCCAATATGTTCCGACGGTTCTTTGCCGAAGGCGCGTTCAACACCGCTTTCGTACCAATGTTTGCCAAGAAGCTTCAGGCCGACGATGGCGCGGAAAACTTCGCGCGCGACGCGCTTGCCGGTTTGGCCGCGATCCTTGTTGTGTTGACCATTGTTGCCACGGTTTTCATGCCGTGGCTTGTCTTGGCCATGGCCAGCGGGTTTGCGGGCGATGAACGGCTCGACATTGCTGTGACGCTGGGGCGGATCGTCTTTGTCTACATCCTGTTCATTTCGCTGGCCGCGCTTATCTCAGGTGTTTTGAACGCAAGTGGACGGTTTCGCGCGGCGGCGGCAGCGCCGGTCTTCCTTAATATCATCCTGATCGGTGCGATGTTGTTGGCAGAGCGCGGATACGTCGATTATTCGCTGATCGGAGATCGCCCCAACGGCGCTCATGGGACGCTTTTGGCAATCGGCAGCGTGGTGGCTGGCATTGTTCAGCTTGCACTGGTCTGGGGGGCCGCCCGGCTGGCAGGGTTCAATCTGAGGCCGCGTATGCCGCGCTGGACACCGGAGCTGAAAC
Organism: uncultured Boseongicola sp.; assembly: GCA_938016355.1. Lineage (GTDB taxonomy): Bacteria > Pseudomonadota > Alphaproteobacteria > Rhodobacterales > Rhodobacteraceae > CALLWO01. The sequence continues at coordinate 5,035 of CALLWO010000184.1, forward strand.
GGTTGGCCATTATTGCCGGACCTGCCGCTCTTGCTGGCGGCGTCATGCAGGTAAACCTTTTGATCGGGCGGCAGGTTGCGAGCTTTTTTGATGGCGCAATCGCATGGCTCGCTTATGCAGACCGTTTGTATCAATTGCCGCTTGGCGTTGTTGGTATCGCAATTGGAATTGTGCTGTTGCCGGACCTTGCGCGCCGCTTGCAAGCTGAGGATACCGAAGGGGGGCAGTCTGCCCTCAGCCGTGCAACCGAGATGTCGCTGGCGCTTTCCATTCCCGCAACCGTCGCGCTTTTGGTCATTCCTTTCACGCTTATTTCGGTTCTGTTTCAACGCGGCGCGTTTGGCCCCGATGATACAGCCGCAACCGCATTGGCGACAGCAGTCTATGGTCTGGGGCTTCCGGCCTTTGTAATGCAAAAAGTCGTGCAGCCGCTTTATTTCGCGCGCGAAGACACGCGGCGTCCGTTTCGCTATGCGCTCATCGCGATGGTGGTGAATGCCGCGCTCGCCATCGGGCTTGCGCCGTTCATCGGCTACATCGCTGCCGCGCTTGGCACCACATTGGCGGGTTGGGCGATGCTCTTTTTCCTTTGGCGGGGAAGTCGAGACATGGGGCAAGCCGCACGACTGGATCAACGCTGCCGATCCCGCATCTGGCGGATCATCGCCGCATCACTGGTGATGGGTGTCGTTTTGTGGTTCGGGCAATTCACCATCCGCCCGTTCATGATTGGTGGCTTTTTCAGCCTGATCGGATTGGCTGTGCTGATCTTGCTCGGACTGGTGAGCTATGGGCTATCCGGTTTGGCGTTCGGCGCGTTCCGCCGGGCCGATCTGGCGGCCCTTCGTCGTCACCGCTGACGCAATTTATCGCGCAGGCGCTGAAATCCGCCAGGCGCTAAAACAGGCGATATCGCAAAGCCAAACAAAAACCCCGAAACCTCGGCCACCCAATCGTTGGTCGATCCGAAAAGGACGCCGAACACCAGTTGGATGCCCAACAAAAAACCGATGAGCGTAAAAGCGCGCCATTGATTGTCACCGCGGTGTCCGAGGCTCGTCCACAAGATAAACGTATAGGCCCCGATCAAGCCGTAAACAGCCGGAAAGCCGCCTGCGAGGGGGCGGGGATCATCGAGCGCGAGCGCGTAAACCAAAGCCCCGAAGATGGCGGATAAGAAGAACGTCAAAAGGACCGCCATGCCCCCGAAAATCTCACCGACGAGTTTTCCCAGCGCGAGCAGAAAAACGATAACGAAGAGCACATGCGTAAAGCCCAGATGCACGAACGGGTAAGATACGAAACGCATAAGCTCCGGCGAGGTCCAGGCGCTGCGCTCGACAACGAAGTCCCACACCTGACCGAAGAACGCGAAGTCACGCACGGCTTCGATCCGCCATCCGATGGCCTCTGCCCCCCCGATGTAGCCTCGTGCGCCAGCCGCCAAAAGAACCTCGACCGCAAAAAGCGCAAGCGCCAATGCAGCGACCACAGGCGGCAACGGATTAACAAGGGGTTGCATATGATCGTTGTCAGACATCTGTTGCGCCTTTCTTGACGGGCCTCGTCCCTCTCGGTAAGGCCCTTGGACGCGAAAATCTACCTTTTGAAAGGGACATGCGATGACGAATGCGGATTTCACCCCGCGCGTCTTTTCCGGCATCCAGCCTTCTGGCGGGCTGACGCTTGGCAATTATCTCGGCGCATTGAAGCGATTTGTCGACATGCAGAACGCAGGCACGCACGAGTGTGTCTATTGCATGGTCGATCAGCATGCGATCACCGTCTGGCAAAACCCTGCGGATCTGCGCAACAACACGCGCGAGCTTGCAGCTTTTTTCATTGCCTCTGGCGTCGATCCTGAACGCTCGATCCTTTTCAACCAATCGCAGGTTCCCGCCCACGCGCAGCTTGGCTGGATTTTCAATTGTGTCGCACGCATGGGCTGGATGAGCCGCATGACGCAATGGAAAGACAAATCCGGCAAAAATAGCGAGAATGCCTCGCTTGGATTGTTCGGGTATCCTGCGCTTATGGCGGCGGATATTTTAGTCTATCACGCAACCCATGTCCCTGTGGGCGACGATCAAAAACAGCATCTTGAGCTGACACGTGATATCGCGGCCAAGTTCAATCATGATTACGGCGTCGATTTTTTCCCGATCACTGAACCGGTGATTGACGGACCTGCGAAACGCGTGATGAGCCTAACCGACGGCACGAAGAAAATGTCGAAGTCTGATCCGAGTGACAAAAGCCGGATCAACATGAGCGACGACGCAGACGCGATCGCGCGCAAGTTCCGCAAAGCGCGCACCGATCCCGACCCGCTTCCGGACAGCTATGAGGGCCTCAAAGATCGCCCCGAGGCGCGCAACCTGGTCGACATTTTTGCGGCACTTTCTGAGCGGACCCGTGAAGATGTGATGGGAGAGGTTCAGGGCATGCAATGGGGAGCGTTCAAGCCACTCCTGGCGGATTTGGCCGTTGAAAAGCTTTCGCCGATCTCTGTTGAAATGACCCGTCTTCTTGACGATCCGGGCGAGATTGATCGCATCTTGGGACGTGGTGCTGAACGCGCGGAAGAAATCGCCAATCCGATTCTGGCCAAGACTTATGAGATTGTCGGAATGGTCGCGTCGAAATAGCCTTTGTGGGGCCGGCTGCATTGCGGCCCCGCTAAGCCACGATTCATCAGCCGGATTTTGAGTATTTTTGGAAAAATGAAGCGCAAGGCGGTGCTTTACCTCGCTTGATGCCGCCGGTATGCCTTGTCGGTCACTTATGGGAGGCTTCCTGATGCCTGATGATCTGATCAATTCGTTTATGACGGGTCCGGATGAGAACGGACGATTTGGCGATTTTGGCGGGCGCTTTGTGTCCGAAACGCTGATGCCGCTTATTCTGGAGTTGGAAGCGCAGTACGAGCGCGCGAAAACCGATCAGTCGTTTTGGGACGAGATGGATTTCCTTTGGAAGCATTATGTCGGGCGGCCTTCGCCCCTGTATCTTGCCGAGCGGCTGACGGAACGGTTGGGTGGCGCCAAGATTTACATGAAGCGCGATGAGCTGAACCACACGGGCGCGCACAAGATCAACAACGTACTTGGTCAGATCATTCTGGCCCGGCGCATGGGCAAGACGCGCATCATCGCGGAAACTGGCGCGGGCCAGCACGGCGTCGCAACAGCCACCGTTTGTGCAAAATTTGGCTTGAAATGCATCGTCTACATGGGCGCGCATGATGTGGAGCGCCAAGCCCCCAACGTATTTCGCATGAAGCTTTTGGGCGCAGAGGTCGTGCCGGTCACGTCCGGGCGCGGCACATTGAAAGATGCGATGAACGATGCGCTTCGCGACTGGGTCACAAACGTCCGCGACACGTTCTATTGCATCGGAACGGTTGCCGGTCCCCATCCCTATCCAGCGATGGTTCGCGATTTTCAGGCGATCATTGGCAAGGAAGCAAAGGCGCAGATGCACGAGGCTGAAGGTCGCCTTCCTGACACTCTGATTGCTGCGATTGGCGGTGGTTCGAATGCGATGGGTCTGTTTTTCCCATTTCTGGACGACAAGGACGTCAATATCATCGGCGTTGAAGCGGGCGGCAAAGGCGTGAATGCGAAGATGGAGCATTGCGCGTCGCTCACCGGGGGACGCCCGGGCGTGTTGCACGGCAACCGGACTTACCTGCTGCAGGATGACGATGGTCAGATTTTGGAAGGGTTTTCGATTTCGGCGGGACTGGACTATCCGGGCATCGGACCGGAGCACTCATGGCTGCACGAGATCGGGCGCGCGCAATACGTCTCGATCACCGATGTCGAAGCGCTGGCCGCATTCCAGCTGTGTTGCGAGACGGAAGGGATCATCCCTGCGCTGGAGCCAAGCCACGCCCTGGCCCATGTCGCAAAAATAGCGCCGGACCTGCCGGAAGATCACATCATCTGCATGAACATGTGCGGCCGTGGCGACAAAGACATTTTCACCGTCGCGAAAGCACTTGGCTGGGACATGTCCGAGAGCGATTAATCTTCGCAGGCGTGGTCCATCAGAACGTCGAGCGGGATGACATCGAGCGCTTTTCGGTGTGTTGACGCCAGTCTGATGCGCGGGGCCGCGCCTTCTTCGGCTGCTTGGAGAAACCGGCTGGCGCAAAGGCACCAGCAATCCCCGGGCTTGAGACCCGCAAACAGGAACTCCGGGCGCGGTGTCGACAAATCGTTGCCGACATATTTCGAGTAAGCGAGAAATTCTTTGGTCAGGACAGCGCAAACGGTGTGGCTGCCCACGTCTTCTTCGCAGGTATTGCAAGCACCATCACGAAAGAACCCGGTGATCGGGTCGGATGAACAAGGCTCCAACGCCTCTCCCAGAACGTTCACGGCTGTATCTTTGACGATTCTCGGCTCCATAGCTTAATACCTAGGCCCTGAGGATGCGGCTTCAATCCCGGCTGCGCAACCTTCATGATTTCAGATCGGACAACCCAGCCCATTCGATCCATCGGCCATGGAAGTCTGCGCGGCCCAGTTCCAGTTGCTCCCCGTCCGGCCACATCGCCAACAAGAGGCGCGCGCCGGATCCGCCGTCGGCTTCCATTTGAAAGTGCGCAAGCGGGGTGTTCGCCGTTGCGGTACGCGCGGCGGCGTCCATGGCGTTTTGCACAGCATCCTTGGTTGATTTTGGAAAATACTGCGCGGCGACGGTATGGAAAACGAACCTTAGGACACCCGGCTCGGGTGCATTCAGAACCCTTGGCAGCCAGTCTCCTGCATCGCCTTTTGAGATTTCTGCGGGATGTGTGGTTGCGAGATCAATCGCGCTACGAGTCCGCGCGATCCGGTCGGGTTGGTCCGCCCAAAGATAGGACAGCAGACGCAATTTCCCATCAGAAGTGGTCGGATCGATCGGGTTCAGGTCCACGCCGAAGCGACCCACGATTGTTGGCACTTTGGGTTGTGGCATCGCCCCACGCCATTCAGGTTCAAAAACCACAGGCGCGTCGCTGGGGCCGAGTGCTGTGCCGGCTATCTCCAGCCGAAAAATGTCGGGACGAAGGTTCAAACCACCGCTGCAACCCAACTCAAATAGCGCGACTGGCAAATCAAAACGCGCCCGCACCGCGGCGAGCGCCGGGAGGATCGCCGCAGAGCGGCGCACTTCGTTTGTTTGAGGCGGGTTGTCCAGCCATGTCATCAGGCGGGGCGCGTGGTCTTGCATTGCCTTGTAGACACCAGACCAGAGCAGATCATCGGGGACATCAAATGGCGGATAAACATCTTCAAGCGCCAAACCTTCCAGTTTTAGCGCATGGAGCGCGCCTCCCAAACGGAGTGGAACATTGTCAGCATGTGCTCGCGGGTCTCCGGGCCAAGTCAGAATTTTTTCTGCGACAGGTGTGCCACGGCTCAGTCGGTCGGCCAACAAGGCCAGCAAACGCCCCATAAAGGGTGAACCCAATGCCGCGCAGTTTTCGGATTGTTCGAGAAATGCGTCCCGGATGCTCACCGAAACCGGTCCACAAGCTTCTGAAGGGCCGAGCGGTCATCAGACACTGGCGCGTCTTGCTGGTTCGGTTGCGCGGGCGGGGTCGGCTTTTTGGCTTCTGTCTGGGCTTCGACTTGCTTTGGTTTGGATTTGGAAGACCGAGGCGGGTTCAGGCGAAGCGCTACAGCATTCTGGAACCGCCCGGTATCGCCGTCAGCCAGATGCGCCGCTCCATCGGAAACGCCCCGCAGCATATCGTCCAGCCAGCCTTCATCAGCCTTGGCAAAATCCTTGAGAACATAACTGGGCACCGCATCTTTGTGGCCGGGATGACCAACGCCCATGCGCACACGGTGATAGTCGGGCGTGATGTGCTGATGCAGTGAGCGTAGCCCATTGTGACCCGCATGACCCCCGCCTGTTTTCACCTTCAGCTTGCCGGGTGCGAGGTCAATCTCGTCGTGGAAGACGATCACATCGTCCGCTTCCAGCTTATAGAAACGCAGCGCTTCGCCCACAGATTGGCCCGACAGGTTCATGAAGGTTTCGGGCTTGAGCAGGATAACCTTTTCGCTGCCCAAGCGCCCTTCGCTGACACTGCCCTGAAATTTCCCACGCCAAGGCGCAAAGCCATGATCGGCGGCGATGCCGTCCACAGCCATAAATCCAATGTTATGGCGATTCCGGGCGTATTTTCCGCCCGGATTTCCCAATCCGACAAAGAGTTTCATATCGAACGGGAACCTATCGCTCTGCTTTGAGCGCTGCAACCTCGGCCCGAAGTGCGCGAACCTCGACAAGAATATCGGCGGTGTTGTTGCGCATCACCTCGCGCTCGTCATGGGCACTTTCAGCGTTTTCGGACTGCATCGCGTCAACGATGACACCGATGAACAGGTTCAAGACGGCAAAGGCTGTGAGGATGATGAACGGCACGAACAAGAGCCAAGCCCATGGGAACACTTCCATCACCGGGCGCACGATACCCATAGACCAGCTTTCAAGCGTCATCACCTGAAAAAGCGTATAGGCGGAGGCGCCAAGGCTGCCGAACCATTCCGGAAAAGCCGCGCTAAAGAGCTTTGTGGCAATCACCGCGAAGACGAAAAAGATCAGACCCAAAAGCGCGACGATCGACCCCATTCCGGGCAGAGCCGCCAAAAGCCCGGACACCACGCGGCGCATTTGCGGCACAGACGACACCAGCCGAAGAACGCGCAGAATTCGGAATGCGCGCAGTGCTGACAAAGCACCCGTTGCCGGGATCAAGGCGATCGCCACAACCGCAAAATCGAATATCCGCCAAGGGTCACGCCAAAATCCGCGAAAATCGGCAAGCAGCCGCAGTGCGATTTCAGCCACAAACACTGCAAGTATGGCCTTGTCGAGCGCGGTGATGAACGGGCCGGCCGCCGCCATAGCCCCTTTGGAGGTTTCAAGCGCAAGCACGATGGCATTGATCACGATCAAAACCATGATCGTGGGTTCAAAAGCTTTGTGGCTCAGAAAGGAGTTCAGTCGGGCTTTCACGTGGTCCTCATCGGCAAAGGGGCTTGCCGATGAAGATGGGTGTATTGTGCCCTAGTACAAGGGACTTATCGTCCCAGTCCGCTGAATGTGCGTCGTTGATCCGGACCGAAGCCCAACCACCCGCGTGTAACAGCCGCGAGATGTGCAACGATCCGGTTGCGTTGGGTTTCGCCATTGATCGCGGCGGCGATTGCTGCGGAACCCACATAGGCTTCCAGATCGGCATTGATCACCTGTTCTTCGGTGAGCGGTGCGCCACTTGAGGCGTCAAAAGCACGCACGACGTACTGGATGTTGTGAACCGCCGCAGGAGCCCGCGCGACAGCTGCTGGCGTCACTGCATGAAATCGCTTTACGACTGCCGTGATAGTGACAGGACGCAGGCCTTCCATTCCGGCCGTCCCAGCTGTGATGCCTTCGTCGATCACGGCGGCGACTTGCGCCTTGCGATCGCCAAACGGCTCACCATGCCAGACAATGTCTGCGCTCGGAGCAAAAGTGTTTGCGTTGGAAACTCTCAGCTGTTCCGGAACAACTGCGACCACGTCGACAACGCGCCATCCACGAGACACTTCCGGGTCGATGCCCTGGTCGTAGTTAACTTCCCATGAACCAGAGCAACCTGCTACCAAAAGCGCACCGACAGCGCCCACAATCCATTTCGAAATACCCATCTCACGCCTCTTGTATCTGGCGATTATTGTCGCCTTTTGCGAAACAATAACCTGCTTAGCACCGTTTTCCTTCAAGAAAGCGGCAAATTAATGGCAAATTGAAAAGAGTGTTTCGCGAATGCCGCAACGGCTCAGGCACGCATATCCTTTGGCGAGCCCATGACCACGTAAGATGTGATCGAATTGACCTGTGGCAGCGTGCCAAGAACTTCGGTGTGAAAGATTTTGTAGGCCGCCAGATCTGTGGCCTCGACCCGTAGCAAGTACTCAACCGTACCGGTCACGTTGTGGCATTCGATGACTTCGGGAGACCGAGAAATCGCGCGCTCGAACGCTTCTTGGCTGCTCTTGGTGTGATTGTTCAATCCAACGGTCATATAAGCTGTGAATCCGATCCCCAGCTTGGCCCGATCCAAACGCGCACGATATCCGACAATGACGCCATCGCGCTCAAGTTCCTGCACCCGTCGCAAGCAGGCGGAAGGTGACAGTCCAACGCGATCAGCAAGCTCCAGATTGCTCAGCCGTGCATTGCTTTGCATTTCCCGCAATATCTTTTGATTAAATTCGTCATTCTTCGCCATTTGTTGTGCATAATCTGACCAACGAGAGAAGAACGCAATTTCATTTGCACGAAATTGCGCAAATATTGCGTTATGAATTACGCGATCCTCCTTCCTCTAGCGACATTTGCCTTCGTTACCTCGATCACGCCGGGGCCGAACAATCTGATGCTCATGGCGTCGGGTGCAAACTTTGGATTCAAACGCACCATTCCGCATATGCTCGGCGTCGCTTTGGGCTTTGTTTTTATGGCCTTTCTGATGGGTCTTGGGCTCGCGGAACTATTTGAGAAATGGCCCTGGCTGCACAGTGTTCTGAGCGTCGTGAGCGTCGTTTATCTTGTATGGCTTGCGTGGAAGATTGCCAATTCCGCGCCACCAAAACCCGGAGAAGCAGCGGGCACGCCAATGACGTTTCTTCAGGCGGCGGCGTTCCAGTGGGTCAATCCAAAAGCCTGGGCAATGGCGTTGACAGCTGTGACGATTTACGCACCGGGCGATACCGCTCTTGCGATGCTCATCGTTGCATCCGCATTTGGCGCAGTAAATTTGCCCTCGGTCAGCGTCTGGGTTCTTCTTGGGCAGGGCATGCAGCGCATTTTGACGAACAACGCCCGGTTGCGCGCATTCAATTGGACGATGGCAGTTCTTTTGGTGCTTTCGCTATATCCCGTGTTGCTCTGACATCACAAAAATCCTCGCCAGAACACCGGTATTGTGGCACGATAACCCTACGAAAGAGCGCGAAATGCGCCGTGAGGGGCAAAAATCGAGGAACCGGATGACACGATCAGCAGTGTTATGCGCCTTCATCGGAGCTTTGGGTTTCGGGATTGCCACTGTATTGGCGGCCCCTGCCTTTGCCGAGCAGATCGAACGCGCATGTATGAAATCGGAACGCGGAGCGGGCAATCGCGCTTTGTGCGGTTGCATCCAAGATGCCGCCAACATGACGTTGAGCGCCAGCGATCAGCGCCTTGCGGCCAGCTTTTTTGTTGACCCGCATAAGGCCCAAGAAGTTCGACAATCGAGCAGTCGGCGCAATGAAGCGTTCTGGACCCGCTATCAGAATTTTGGTGAAACGGCAGAAACGTTCTGCCGCAGTTAGGGCGCCGACGCTTTTAAAAGCTCTGCGAGAAAGCCATCAGCGGCTTGCTCAATGAGATCAAGTGCGCCTTCAAAATCGCGGGTGTAATATGGATCGGGCACCGCGCGAGCTTCGGTGCCGCGGGCAAATTCGAGAAAGAGCGAAAGCTCCGCAGACGCGTCCGACGGCGCCAAAGCGCGCAAATCGCTCAGGTTCTGATCATCCATCGCGAGGATCCAGTCGAAATCACTGAAATCGCTTTCGCGCACCTGCCGTGCGCGGAGCGGTGACAGATCATACCCCCGCGCTGACCCCGCTTCGATCGCCGGACCGTATGGCGGGCTTCCGACATGCCAATCGCTTGTGCCTGCGCTGTCGACAGTGAGGTCAGGCGCCTTCGCGCGCAGCACCGCTTCGGCGCTTGGTGAGCGGCAGATATTGCCAAGACAAACGAAAAGAACCCGGGTCATGATCTGCAACTCTTTCCATGGGATCCGCACTCAGGCAAGTGTCGCGCCTTCATTGCCGATCAAGGACGACAAAAGGCCCCGCCGATACGGCGAGGCCTTTGGCTGTCCCTCGAGTAAGGTATCAGGCGGCTGCCTGAGCCTTCACGATGTCTTTTTTGATTTTCAAAGCACCGGCGGAAAGCTCCGCATCTTTGGCTTTAAGCAGGAAGCTGTCGAGCCCGCCGCGGTGGTCCACGGTCCGAAGTGCTGACGACGAAACTTTCAGGCGGAAGGTCCGACCGAGTGTTTCCGACATCAGGGCAGTTTCGGTCAGGTTCGGCAGAAACCGACGTCTTGTTCTGTTTTTGGCGTGGCTGACATTGTTGCCAGACATCGGGCCTTTTCCGGTCAATTCGCAACGGCGCGACATAGGTTCGTCCTCGGTTTTTCGTTTCGTCTTAGAAGCCGCGTTTCCGGGCCTCGATAATACAAACGGGCAGCGCCATCGGCCCTGCCCAAGAATCCGTTCGCGGGAGATAGGAGGAAAAGCCGGGGGCGTCAAGCCTTCTCGCCCGCGTCAGCTCAGTCTTTCGCGCGGTCGCCTGCCCCGGACAACAAAGCCAAAACATCCGCCGCCGCCGATCCCGGCGCGCGATCCCCAGATGCCACCTTTTCGGCAAGGGTGGCCATTGCCGCTTCTGCCTTTGGATCGGATGAAAGACGCGCTAACAGTGCGCGCCGCACCTCATCCGCGAACCATCCACGCGCTTGATCTGCGCGACGTTCGTCCCAAAATCCGGTTTCCTTTCGAAACGCGGCAAGCGCTTGCATATCCGCCCAAGCCTCGGCTAGCCCTACGCCTTCGGTCGCAGAAACTGGCATGGCTTTGGGAAAATCGGGCGCGTCGCCCGTCCGTTTGCGCATCAGGCGCAATGCGCCTGCATAATCAGCAACCGTTCGCGTCGCGGTCGATTTCAAGTCACCATCGGCCTTATTCACAAGGACCATATCGGCGATCTCCATGATCCCGCGCTTGACGCCCTGAAGCTCATCGCCCCCCGCAGGTGCAATCAAGAGCACGAAGAGGTCCGACATATCCGCCACGATCGTCTCGGATTGTCCGACACCCACGGTTTCGATCAGGACGACATCAAAGCCGGCCGCCTCGCAAATGGCAATCGCATCGCGGGTCCGGCGCGCGACGCCGCCAAGTTGCGTTTGACTGGGCGAAGGGCGGATAAAAGCGTTCGGGTCACGCGACAGCTGTTCCATGCGCGTTTTGTCACCCAGAATGGACCCGCCTGACCGCGTCGAAGACGGGTCAACGGCCAAAACCGCAACGCGAAGCCCCTGCCCGGTCAACATTAGTCCGAATGCTTCGATAAAGGTCGATTTGCCAACGCCCGGCGTTCCCGACAACCCGATTCGAAGCGCTTGGCGTTGGGACTTGGCAAGCGTTTCCAGCAACGCGTCCGCGTCCGCCCGATGATCAGCGCGCCCGCTTTCCGCCAACGTGATCGCGCGCGCTAAAGCCCGTCGGTCCCCCGATTGAATGCGCGTCGCCAGATCTTGAATATCACTCGCCATATTGCGCGGACCATGGCCCGCGAGATGCAGTCTGTCCAGATGCCGATTTTACATCGAATTCATCCGTGCCATTGGGTATGTCGGGGCATGGTCGATACCCTGCCGATTGATGACGTCCTTCCTGAGCTGCTGACTGCCTTGCGTAAAAGCGGTCGCGCTGTGCTTCAAGCGCCCCCCGGGGCGGGCAAAACAACGCGCGTACCGCTCGCCATTGATCACGCGTCGCTGTCACACGGTCGCATCATAATGCTCGAACCGCGCCGTTTGGCGGCTCGGACGGCGGCCCAGCGCATGGCAGACACATTGGGCGAACCCGTCGGGCAATCCGTAGGCTATCGGGTGCGCGGTGAAACCAAAGTCTCGCGCGCGACGCGGATAGAGGTGGTGACCGAAGGCATCCTGACCCGAATGATTCAGTCAGACCCGGAGCTTTCCGGAGTCGGGACGGTGATTTTCGATGAATTTCACGAACGTTCACTGCACGCCGACCTCGGGCTCGCGCTTACGTTGGAAGTGGCTGCTGCTTTGCGCGATGATCTGAAACTATTGGTCATGTCGGCGACACTGGATGCAGGCCCTGTCGCCACGCTTTTGGGCGATGCTCCCGTTATCACGTCACAGGGTCAAAGCCATCCGGTCGAAACGATTTGGCTCGACCGTCCGCTGGAACGCAACACGCGCTTTGATGCCGCTGTGGCGACGTTGGTGAAAGAAGCGGCAGGCGCGAGCGAGGGCGGGATTTTGGTGTTCTTGCCGGGGCAAAGCGAGATCAATCGCGTAGCCTCGAAACTGGCCGGGTCCATACCTGAGGCGCATATACTTCCACTTTACGGGGCCTTGCCCTTCAAAGCCCAGCAAGACGCGCTGAGGCCTCTCGCTTCGGGCCGCAAGATCGTTCTGGCGACCTCCATCGCAGAAACTTCCCTGACGATCCCCGACATTCGCGTTGTCGTTGACGCGGGCCGTGCGCGGCGCGCACGGTTCGATCCGGGATCGGGCATGTCCCGCCTTGTGACAGAGCGTGTGACCCGCGCAGAGGCCGATCAACGCCGCGGGCGCGCGGGGCGGGTCGCGAAAGGGACATGCTATCGCCTATGGACCAAAGGCGAAGAAGGTGCCCTTGCCCCATTCGCACCCGCGGAAATCGAGGTCGCTGACTTGAGCGCATTGGCATTGGAGCTTGCCGTATGGGGCAGCGATGACCTTCCGTTTCTGACGCCGCCACCAGAGACAGCCCTTAACGATGCACGCATGCTTTTGATGTCGCTCGGCGCACTGGAACCAAGCGGACAGATTACAGATCACGGCCGCGCGATTGCAAAACTGCCGTTGCATCCGCGGCTTGCACATATGCTGGCCCTAGGCGGGAAACCGGCGGCGACGCTGGCGGCTTTGTTGGAGGAACGCGACCCGCTTCAAGGAGCAGGTGCCGATCTGGGCAAACGACTCGATGCCTTGAAGGATGGCGTTCGGGGGCCGGTTTTTGAACGCATCCGCGCAGAATCGAAACGGCTCGAAAAGCGCGCGACGGATGCGCCGCAAAAAGATCCGGCGGAGTTGGCCGCATTGGCCTATCCCGATCGCATCGCGATGCGGCGCTCAGGTGACGCACCACGTTGGTTGCTTTCCGGCGGAAAGGGTGTTGCCATGTCCCCCGAAGACCCGTTGGCGCGCACGCGTATGCTGGTTGTGACCGACACCGACGGGCACCCGCGCGAAGCCACTATCCGGACGGCCATCCCGATCACGGAAAGTGCTATCCGGGACGTTTTTGCCAATGAGATCGAAATCGTTTGCGTCGTCGAATGGTCAAAGCGCGCGGGCCGTGTCGTAACGCAGACCGAAGAACGGTTGGGCTCCATCTCGCTTTCCCGCAAGCCGACCAAAGACGCTGACCCGGCCCAGGTCGCAACGGCCATGCTTGAGGGGGTGCGCCAATTGGGCTTGTCCCTCTCCAAAAAGGCAAAGAGGTTTCGGGCCCGGGTCGCTTTGGCCCACGCGGCAGGAAATGATGTTCCCGACATGAGCGACGAGGCGCTGCTGGACAGCCTTGAAACCTGGCTTTTGCCGCATTTAACAGGTGTGAGAACAACACAAGATTGGGCTCAATTCGATATCCTGCCCGCCCTGCGTGCCATGCTTGACTGGAACGCGATGCAAAAGCTCGACACCGACGTACCCGCGCATTTCCAAACACCGTTGGGGCGGAAGATTGACATCGATTATGGCGCTCCGGACCCTGAAATCTCCCTTCGGCTTCAGGAAATGTTCGGAACAACGCGCCATCCTATGGTTGCGGGGCGACCTCTTCGTGTCACATTACTATCTCCGGCCGGACGCCCGGTTCAGACGACCATGGACATCCCCGGATTCTGGGCGTCCTCATATGCCGATGTGAGAAAAGACATGCGCGCGCAATATCCCAAACATCCCTGGCCGGAAGACCCGACAACGGAAGACCCGACTCTGCGCGCGAAGCGGCGGCGCACATGACGGGCTTTCTCAATCAGCTTTTTGGACGTCCGCGGTTACGACGCTTCGCTCTACGACCCCATATCGGGGCGGGGCCATTGCGATTTGGGATGACGCGCGCCAAATGCGAACAGGCTTTGCGTAAATGGGGCTTGCCCAAGCATTCCAGTCACGGGGCTTCGGATTACTATTTGGCGGCGTCGCTTCAGCTTGAGTTTTCTGAGGAAGGAACCTTGTGGTTCATTGGCTTCGCACCTCACGAGACACTTGCGGTGACTTTGCGCGGGCAAACCGTCACCGGTGTTCCAGCAAGCAGCGTGGCGGGTATATTCGCGCTCGACGAGTCTCAGCCCCCCGTTTTCGCACCGAATGGAATGTTGTTTCCGGCACAGATCCTCACCACATGGGAGGCCGACCCGCAATACGACATAGGCGGTGAACGCTGGGCGGCTTGGGGACAGATCGGGATCGGTTCGGAAGACTATCTTGAGGCGGTGTCGGCCCCTCTTTAGGGTTTGTCCCAGCGTTTCAAAGCGGCTTCGTCGTCTTCTATGGCCGCCACCCAGGCATCGCCGGATTTTGCGGTTTCTTTCTTCCAGAACGGTGCGCGCGATTTCAAAAAATCCATCAGAAATTCGGCGGCTTCAAACGCATCACGGCGGTGGCGCGCGGCAGTGGCGACCATCATGATCTGATCGCCCGGATTCAACGCACCAAAGCGATGGATGATCATGGCATCCGTCAAAGACCAGCGCCCCATCGCCTCCTCACGAATAGCGACGAGCGCTTTTTCTGTCATGCCGGGATAATGCTCGATCTCCATGCGCGACAGGCTCCCCCCTTCGTCGCGGACGAGTCCTGAAAACGTCACGACGGCCCCGGCCCCTGTCGCACGCTCGGTAAAGGCGGCGACCTCGGCGCCCATATCAAATGCAGTGTCTTGAACGCGGACGCTCATCCGCCTGTCATCGGCGGGAAGAAGGCAACTTCGCGGGCCGATGTGATCGAGGCGTCCATATCGGTGAGTTCCTGATCCACCGCGACACGCACAGAGGCCATGTCGGAAAACGCCAGAGCATGCGCGTCGCTGAGCGTTTTCAACTCTTCGACAAGATCGCTGACGGTCGGCGCCTTGGTTTCGATCCGCTCTTTCGAGGCACCGATCCGCTCGCGAAGCCAGGCAAAATAAAGAATGTCCATTAGGCGTCGTCCTTGAGGTGCGGTGCTGCTTTGCGGAAATAATCTATGCCGGTAATCACAGTCAAAGCCATGGCCAGCCACAAAAGCCCGACACCCAACCACCACGTCCACCAATAGGCATCTCGGATCAGACGGATGTGTAACGGATCATCGCCGCCTTCAAGGATGTTCGCGACGATATCGCGATCCATACCAATGGTGCGCTCGATATAAAGGTGTTCAAACACGCCCGTCGAAAAGAGTACGGCAATCGCGACCATCTGGACCGTCGTTTTCCACTTGGCCAATTTCGTGACCTTCAGCGTGCCTGCCGTGTCGCCAAGGAATTCACGCAAACCAGAGACGAAAACCTCCCGAAATACGATCAATGTCGCGGGCAACAGGATCCATGGGTCCATCCCGTAACGGCGATCGCTGTTTAACGCGACGATGACCAGAAACGCGATCACGACCATCGCTTTGTCTGCAATCGGATCAAGCATCGCGCCTAGTTTCGTTTCCTGCTTCCAGGCGCGTGCGAGATAACCGTCGATCCAGTCGGTCAGAGCCGCGCCAACGAACAACAAGAGCGCGAACCAATCCGCCCAAGGCCGGTCAAAATAGAGAAACATGATCACGACGCCCGGTGCAGCCACCAACCGCAAAACGGTTAACATATTTGGGATCGTCCAAGTCATAGAATGGATTTAGTCGTCCCGCTCCCAAAGGGGAAGGGCGTAATGCGTTACTCAGTCCGAAACACACATGGGCATTGGGCGTCCGGTGGTGTTATCAAACGTTAATGTTAACGAGGTACTTCGCACTTATGCGACCATTTGTAACCCGACGGATCAGTTACTCGCGCGCCGAATTTCTTTCGGATATGGCGGTGCACCTGCTCGGAGTTCTTTTGGTGACCGCCGGCGTGCCCGTCCTGATCGTCCTTGCATACCTGTTTGGCAATGGCCCCGGGTCGGTGTTTGGCACAATGCTATATGGCTTCAGCTTTGCCGCAATGATCGGGTGCTCTGCACTTTACAACATATTCCCGCATCCCGAATGGGAATGGCTGTTCAAACGGCTCGATCACTCCGCGATATATCTGAAAATCGCAGGCACGGTTACGGGTTTCGCGATGATCGCAGGGCAAGGTTGGATATTGGTGACCGCCCTTTGGGCCGCAGCGGCGATGGGTGTCTCGCTCAAGCTTGCGGCACCAACGCGATACCGTTGGGTTGGTCTGGCGCTTTACCTTGGCATGGGATGGGCAGCAGGTGTTTTGGGATGGGGCATTTTTGCCGCGCTGCCAGCACCCGTGGTCTCTTTGATCGTGGCCGGAGGCCTCACATATACCATCGGCGTGGCCTTCTATCTTTGGGATGGCCTGCCGTATCACTTCACGATCTGGCACATCTTCGTACTGATCGCGAGCCTGCTTTTATATTCAGCTGTTGTAATTGCGGTCCTGCAAAGCTGAGGCCTATCCTTTTTCGTGAAAAAAGTCATAGATCGTCTGTGCCAAGGCGCTTGAGACGCCATCCACTGCCTTCAAATCCTCCAATGCAGCGCGCCCAACGGCCTTGGCTGAACCGAAATGCGCAAGAAGAGCGCGTTTTCGCGTAGCTCCGACGCCCGGCACTTCATCAAGGGGCGTGGCCCCAATCGCCTTTGAGCGTTTCGCGCGATGCGTACCGATGGCAAATCTATGCGCCTCGTCGCGCATACGCTGAACAAAATACAAAACCGGATCGCCGCGGCGCAGCGCGAAAGGGCGCTGACCGATGCGATAAAATTCTTCTTTGCCGTGGTCGCGGTCGACTCCCTTCGCGACGCCAACCATGGGCACGTCTTCGACACCAAGTTCGGCCATAATCTCGTGCACCACACTGACCTGCCCCGCGCCACCGTCGATCAGCAACAGATCAGGCCACGCGCCGGATTGGCGATCCGGGTCTTCTTTCAGCAACCGTTTGAAGCGCCGGGTCAGCACTTCTTTCATCATTCCGAAGTCATCGCCGGGGGTCAGATCGTCGCCTTTTATATTGAACTTACGGTACTGGCTTTTCAAAAACCCCTCCGCACCCGCAACGATCATCGCGCCAACCGCGTGCGCGCCCTGAATATGGGAGTTGTCGTACACTTCAACGCGCGCGGGCGGGCCATCAAGGTCAAAGGCTTCCGCCAGACCGTTCAACAGCCTGGCCTGAGTCGCGGTTTCCGACATCTTGCGCGCAAGGCTTTCGCGTGCATTCCGCAGCGCGCCCGCGACAAGCTCTTTCTTTTCACCGCGCTGAGGCACAAGAATTTCGACCCGTCGGCCGGCTTTCTCGCTTAGCGCGTCAGCCATCAAATCGGCATCTTCGATCGCGTCCGACAGGATGACAGAACGCGGCGGCTCTTTGTCCGCATAAAACTGACCCATGAAAGCCTGCATGACTTCGGCGGCATCCGCGCCCGAGCCGGTGCGTGGATAGAAATCCCGGTTGCCCCAGTTCTGGTTGCCGCGAATGAAAAACACCTGAACACAGGCCTGCCCGCCGTCCATATGAAGCGCAATCACGTCCGCTTCATTCACCCCGGCGGGGTTCACTGCCTGATTGCCTTGTACGAAAGTCAGCGCGCGCAACCGGTCACGCAAAGCCGCGGCGCGCTCGAACTCCATTGCATCCGATGCCGTTTGCATCTCACTCGCCAGATGCTCTTGAACCGAGGTTGTTCGTCCCTGCAGGAAACGTTCCGCGTCTTTGACCAATCCGCTATAGTCAGCTTCTGAAATCAGCCCCACGCAGGGACCGGAGCAACGCTTGATTTGATACAGCAGACAAGGCCGCGTGCGGCTTTCAAATGTTGCGTCCGAACAATTGCGAAGAAGAAAGACCTTCTGCAATTGGTTCAGCGTGCGGTTCACAGCGCCCGCGCTTGCGAACGGGCCGTAGTAATCACCCTTCTCTTTTTTCGCGCCACGGTGCTTCTTGATCTGAGGAAATTCGTGTTCCTTTGACACAAGAATATTGGGGAACGATTTGTCGTCGCGCAAAAGCACGTTGTAGCGTGGCTTCAACTGTTTGATCAGGTTCTGCTCAAGTAGCAGCGCTTCGGTTTCTGTCCGCGTGGTCAGAAACATCATCGAGACCGTTTCTCGTATCATCCGCGCGATGCGCGGGCTGTGGCCGGTGGGCCTTGCATAGCTTGATACACGTGCTTTGAGAATTCGCGCCTTGCCGACATAAAGTACCGCACCCTTTTCATCGAGCATACGATAAACGCCGGGCGAGCCATCAATCGACTTCAAATAGCCCTGAATGACAGAGTGGCCTTTGGCCGTGGCTTGATCGCTTTGCTCGCTCATGGGTCCATCAAACATGATTCTCTAATTGGCTGCACTGCGCCAATGTCAGGAGCAAGACTAAAGGTTTCCACCGCTTCTGTGGATAAGTCTTTGGACAAGATTGGTCTGGTACGAATTTCTTGTTACTTTCTGGGCCATTCGTAAAGATGCCTAATTTTTAGGCACTAAAATATCCCTTTGATTTCAAAAGATATTTTTTTGATCGTTAATCAAACCACTGAAATCATTAACGTTTTTGTGACAGATCTGTGAATTTTCGCAGTGCGGTGCACAAGTGAAATTGGAACCGGTTGCAAACGCTCATTCGACACCCAAAACATCCGGAGTTTTCCAGGCCAAATGTTGGCCCCCATCGACACACAAAAGCTGCCCGGTCACGGCTGGCTCGTCCAGAAAATAGAGCAAAGCGCGCACGACCCCGTCCGCGTCCGCTCCTCGTTTAAGGATCGTCGCAGCACGTTGATCCGCGAAATGCTTGTCCGATTGGCGGACGCCCTGCATCGTCGGTCCCGGTCCGATTGCGTTCACCCGAACTTTCGGCGCGAGCCCTTGCGCTGAAGTTTTGGTCAAAGCCCAAAGACCCATTTTCGCAATCGTATAGGTCATGAATTCCGGCGTCAGTTTCCGCACGCGTTGATCGACCATATTCACAATCATTGCCTTGGCGGTCGGTTCGTTC
>CALLWO010000185.1 GCA_938016355.1 uncultured Boseongicola sp.
GGCAATTCTCCCGTTTGTGTTCATTGCGATCAGCAACATTCTTTCGCTTCCACCCGAACAAGTGCTGGCAGGGATACTGGTGACCGCGGTCCCGGCCGCGTCTAACGGATACGTTGTCGCGAAAGCCATGGGTGGTGACGCCGATCTCTACGCCGACATTCAGGTCTGGCAAATTCTTCTCACCGTCATCGCCATCCCATTCTACGCGGCTTGGGTTTTGTGACGTCGCCAAACTTCAATCATCCACCCAAGCATCAGTGCATTCAGGAGGTGCCACAGAAAATGCGTGCCGAAGGGAAACTTGACACACAAGATCTCGTCCAATGACCGCGCCGTGAGGGACACGCACAACAATGTGGCTCCAAAGCAAAGATTGCGCCCCAATATTGGAAACCGCTTCCACAGAAAAACACCGTAAACTCCAATCAATAAGGGAAGAGACCAGTAACTTGCTGAAATCTGAAAGAACGGCAAGGCACTGAACACACCCCCGGCCAGATAGGCGAAAGGCAAAAACCCAAGCGTGCCAAGCACCGACGCCCGAACCGAAAACCCCCAGAAATCGCGGTTGGCAAGGTATATATAACTAAATGAAAACAGGATGATAGGAATCACATCAAGCATCGCGGACCAAAGCGTCGCGTGCGTGTGGAAAAGAAACGATCCAACACCTATCGCGAACAGGAGCGCTGCCAGCCACTGTGCCGGACGAAACCCATCGGTACGGTGCCACATGATGATCGCCGCCGCCAGAAACGCAAAATTGGACACTGCATTGATCGGCTCAGCCCAATACGATGGGTCGATCCGTTCGCAATACCCGTCTAAAGCACCTGTCCAGTCCACGGTCACTCCTGCTATTGTACAACTCATATTTAGGGAGGTTTGAATGAAAATCACATGGCTTGGACACTCTGGTTTTCGGATTGAAATTGAAGATCAGATTCTCCTCATTGATCCTTGGCTGGTGGGAAATCCGGCTTTCCCAGAAGATCGTCGCCTCGAAGCCCTAGAAGGTGTGACCGCAATCCTGCTCAGTCACGGACACGGGGATCACGCCTCCAACGCATTGAAAATTTCCAAGGATCTTGGCGTCCCGATCGCGTGCATTCACGAATTATCCATCCTGCTTGCAAAAGACGGAGTTGAGACGATTGGGTTTGGCAAAGGTGGGACTTTGGAAATGGGTGCCGCCAAAATTAGCATGGTGAATGCAGTCCATTCTTCATCAATCGATTTTCTGGATGGCGCGTTGCAATATGCTGGCGGCGAGGCCGGTTTCATGATCCGTGGCGAGGGGCATACGATCTACTTCTCCGGTGATACGGATGTCATGGCGGACATGGCTTGGATGGGTGAATATTACGCGCCCGACATTGGAATATTATGTGCCGGCGGCCACTACACGATGGACATGGATATGGCTGCTTGGGCGGCTAAAAAATACTTTGATTTCAAAACGGTGATACCCTGTCACTACAAGACATTCCCTATTCTTGCCCAATCGGCTGACGCCTTGATCTCGGGCCTGCCCGGGGTCGATATTCGCGAACCTGAAGTCCTCAAAGCAATTGCTTTCTAACGCGATGGAGAAACTATTTAACGTCCGACGCGGGTCAGGACGCCCGATTCTCGTCCTCCACGGCGGAGGATTGGATCACCGACATATGATCGATGCCATTGAGCCGGTCTTCCTGGAAACAGACGGTTGGGAACGCGTATACGTAGACCTGCCCGGACACGGGCGGAGTTCTGGAGCGGGGATCAATTCCCAAGATGATGTGGTCGCTTCAATCACCGAATTCGCGCGCACATTTGAGAGACCCATTTCCTTGATCGGTGAATCCCGAGGAAGCCTGATAGCGCACGCCATCGCGCAAGTGTCTGACATTCCGCTAAGCGGCGTCTGTCTGATCGTGCCTGGAGGCGACGATCCAGACAGCATAAAGCCTCTTCATCAAACACTCGTTCCGGATAGCGAAATCGCCAAAGGACTGGACCCTGCAGTTTTACAGCGGTTCAAACGGCTCGTTGTCCAAAACGCGGAACTTGCCGAAAAGATTGCGCAAAACAAAATCCCGGCAGCCGCTATGGCCGATGCAGAGACCGCCTCGCGCATTTCAGAAAACTTTCACCCGACCCTGCCCACCGCGCCCGGGACAGTACCCTGCCCCTCGTTGATCATTTCGGGTCGGCAAGACGCGATTGCAGGCTGGAGCGACGCGATATCGTTATCCCGGCAATATCCGCGCGCCACCTTTGCGGTCCTTGACGAAAGTGGCCACAGCCTCAGCTGGGAACGACCTGAGGTTTTTACCGCCCTGGTACGGGATTGGTTAGCGCGAACGTCCGGAAACATTTCCTAGCGACGCGTCGCGAAAAACTGTTTCAACAGCGCGGCGCATTCAACTTCCGCAATCCCGTCATACACCTCCGGCACGTGATGCGCCTGCGGGTGCGAGAATACACGCGGACCCTGTGCCACGCCGCCCGATTTGGGATCAGCCGCGCCATAGTAAAGCCGTGACAGACGTGCGGCAGAAATCGCCGCGGCGCACATCGCGCACGGCTCCAGCGTCACATAAAGTGCACAACCCGTCAGCCGCTCACTTTCCAAATGCCGACAAGCCTCCCGGATCGCGAGAATTTCAGCATGGGCCGTCGGATCATCCATTTCCCGGGTGCGATTTCCGGCGCGTGCCAGAACATTCCCTTGCGAGGACAAAATAACCGCCCCAACTGGCACCTCGCCGCGCGCGCCTGCGTCGCGCGCTTCGTCCAATGCGATTTCCATAAACGATGCAAAGCTCATCTTTCCTCCCTGCCGCGTCGCGAATGATCTGGCAAGCAGAGAAAGCGGCCAGTGCCACCGTCAAGAACAACTCAACTAGTACGCTTCACAGCTTTCCTTTTTCCAACGCCCACGCTACGCCCCATTGTATGAGCGACGAAGCCAAATCAGAACGCATAGCCAAACACCTTGCCCGGCGTGGGGTAGGATCGCGCCGTGGGGTCGAACAAATGATCCTTGAGGGCCGCGTAACTGTCGATGGCCGCCAAATCAACAGCCCGGCTCTTAATGTGAACGGAAGCGAGACAATTCTGGTCAACGGCGCTGCCGTCGCCGATGCCGAGCCCGCGCGACTTTGGCGCTATCACAAACCGTCCGGGCTTGTGACAACAGCAAAAGACGAAAAAGGGCGCGAAACGATTTTCGACAAATTGCCCGAAGATTTGCCGCGCGTAATGTCAGTCGGGCGCCTTGATCTCACATCCGAGGGCCTCTTGCTTTTGACAAACGACGGCGAGATCAAACGTCGACTCGAATTGCCTTCGACGGGTTGGCTCAGAAAATACCGTGTCCGGGTAAATGGCGCACCAGACGATGCCAGTTTACAGCCGCTGCGGGACGGAATGACCATTGACGGCGAACGTTTCCAACCAATGGACGTCTCGATTGATCGCCAACAAGGGCGCAACGCTTGGATCACAGTTGGGCTGCGCGAAGGCAAAAACCGCGAGATCCGCCGCGCGATGGAAAGCCAGGGGTTTATTGTGAACCGCCTCATCCGCGTGAGCTACGGCCCATTCCGGCTAATTGATTTAAAGCCAGGAGAGGTTAGCGAAGTTCCACCCCGCGTCATGCGCGACCAACTCGGACTGGATGACAACAAAGACACAACGGGGCTGGCGAAACGAAAAGTCGCTCGTAAACCTCGACCGCCAAGACGCTCAAAATAGAGCCGCCGTAGAAGGTTCCATCGTCCAACGCGGCAAGCCCTTCAAGCCTACATAACGAAATCAAGGGGAAATATTCGTTCGTGTTCCCCCTATGGTATGGCCGACAAAGTTCCCATATTATGTTCGGATAAAGAAATGTGGGACGATCGATGCAGCGCCTCGCGGTTGCAATGCTGATACTTGCCATGCTTGGTGTGTTGATTGCACTCGGCACGCGTGCAACGCGTCGCGCGTTTCAATCGCAGCCCAATGCGGCACATTTTACAGGAGAAACTATGCCCAAGATCGCCTTTTTCCTGCTTTTGTGCCTGATGGCCTATTCGATCTTGTCAGGAGCCAACTGATGGCGGAGCGCTATGGCGGCAAATTTAGTCCCAACGCGTCCCCGGTATCGCCTGGCGGGCGCCGTCCGCGACGGTCTCGTCTGGGGGCCCGTGTCAATTTTCTCTTTATCTTGCCATTTCTTCTGGTTTTGACCGCTTTTCAACAGCAACCCGTTGGAATGGCGGCTGATCTCTTCGCGTTTGGCATTTTGATGCTGGCGGCGTGGCTCACGCGAGAAGGATTGCGCGCCGAGCAGGAATTTGAAGCGCGCCGCGTCGCCAAAAGGCCAGCCATTCCGCGCAAAATATTTGCCAGCGTGCTGACCGGTCTTGGTTTAGCGGTCGCCGGGTACGCGCCAGAAACGCCGTCCCTGCTGAATTCGTCACTTTTCGCTATTTTGGGATGCGTTTTGCACTTTCTCGCGTTCGGCCCGGATCCCTTGAAGCACAAAGGCGTGGCGGATGGCGATGCGTTCCAGACAGACCGCGTCGCACGTGCCGTTGATGAAGCGGAGCGCCATCTCAGCGCTATGAAAGAGGCCATTCGCGGCGCTGGCGTGTCAGCACTCAACCGGCGGGTCGATGCATTTGCCGAAACCGCACGCGAAATGTTCCGCGTTGTGGAAGACGACCCAAGGGACCTCACCGGCGCCCGTCGCTTTCTCGGGGTCTATTTGCTCGGGGCACGCGATGCGACCACGCAATTTGCCGATCTTTATGCCAGGTCAAAGAACGAAACCGCGCGAAGCGAATATGAGGCGCTCTTGGATGATCTTGAAGGGTCATTTACAGCGCGAACCGAAAAAATGCTGCTAGATGACAAATCAAACCTAGATGTCGAAATTGAAGTCCTGCGCGAACGCTTGGCACGCGAAGGCATCAAGGGCCAGTAAACGTAAACGAATACCACTAGAGGGGTAATTTCTATGTCTGACACCGTGCGCCAAAAGGCAGCTGAATCCGAAGGGCTCGTCCAGGAAGTGACGGCCGTCACGTTGGTTGAACCCAAAAACGAGATCGTGCCCCTCGCGTCTGCCGATCCCGCGACGTCCGAGGAAATCGAAAAACGTATCGGCGAAATCGATATGGCCGATACAAACTCAATCGTCGCGTTTGGTTCCTCTGCACAACAGGAGCTTCAAGAAATCAGCCAATCCATGCTGGCGGACGTGCGAAACAAGGACGTTGGCCCAGCAGGTGACAGTCTACGCTCCATCGTCTCTACGATCCGTGGATTTTCAATCAGCGAACTGGACGTGCGCCGCAAACGCTCCTGGTGGGAACGCCTTTTGGGACGTGCGGCACCGATCCACAATTTTGTGGCACGCTTTGAAGAAGTACAAAGCCAGATCGACAAGGTCACCGATAATCTCCTCGGTCACGAGCATAAGCTTCTTAAAGACATCAAATCGCTCGACCAACTCTATGATAAAACATTGGCCTTCTATGATGAACTCGCACTTTACATCGCGGCCGGAGAAGAAAAACTGACCCGCCTTGACGAAGTTGACATCCCTGCAAAAGAGCAGGCCGTGGCCGCCGCCCCCGAAGAACAGGGCGTCATGGCTGCGCAAGAATTACGGGATTTACGCGCCGCGCGCGACGATCTGGAGCGCCGTGTGCATGACCTGAAGCTCACACGTCAGGTGACAATGCAATCGCTTCCATCCATCCGTTTGGTTCAGGAAAATGACAAGTCACTCGTAACCAAAATCAATTCGACATTGGTGAACACGGTTCCACTTTGGGAAACGCAACTTGCACAGGCAGTCACCATTCAACGTTCGGCTGAAGCCGCGGAAGCGGTCCGCGATGCGAACGATTTGACCAATGAATTGTTGACCTCCAACGCCAAAAACCTGCGTGAAGCCAACAAGACAATTCGCGAGGAAATGGAACGCGGTGTGTTTGATATCGAAGCCGTCAAAGCCGCTAATGCAGACTTGATAGCGACAATTGAAGAAAGCCTCCAGATCGCAGACGAAGGCAAAGCAAAACGTGCGGCTGCCGAAGAAGAACTTCAGAAAATGGAAGCGGAACTGAAATCGACATTGGCTGCCGCGAGTGCGCGAAAAGATGGTGTCGGCTCCAATGCCGGAGAAAGCGTGTCCGGCTAAATCAATGCGGCGGGCGTTTCTTCCTCTGGTCCTGCTGTCTACTCTTGTTGCCTGCGCCGACTTCAATGGCGCAGGTACCGACATCATGCCGCGCCAGAACACTTCCGATGCGATGGTTCCGACAACTCCGAGAACCCCGGAAAGCTTTGAGATCGAATCCTTTTTTGATCGCGTTGAAAGTGGCCTCGTCACGCGCGGCCTTCTGCGGCTTGATGGAGGGGGTCCGGATGTTCCATATTCCGACGTCATGCTCGCGCGCAATTTTGACGCTCTCGCCTTCAGTCAGGAATTCAGCGGACTATCGGGGCGCTTGGTAAGACAAAGTCGGTCCACGACGATGCATCGCTGGGCCGCGCCTGTCAGAATCGAACCCCTCTTCGGTGCCAGCGTTGATGCCCGTAAAGAAACAAAAGACCGCGACGCGATCGCATCACTTGCCTTGCGCCTAGAGCGCGCGACGCGGCACCCGGTGAATGTCGTTGCGCGTGGTGGAAATTTTCACGTGCTGATCATGAATGATCAGGAACTGAGTGTTTCTGGCGGGTTACTAAAACGCCTCATTCCGCAGGTTTCGAAAGCAGAAATTGCCTACGTTGAAAACATGCCTTCAGAAACCTATTGCGTCGTGCTCGCAACCGACCCCGCTGGCGACGGACGATATGAAAACGCGGTTGCCATCATCCGCGCCGAATTGCCCGACCGATTGCGTCTGTCTTGCATCCACGAAGAGATCGCACAGGGCCTAGGCCTCGCAAATGACAGCCCGCAGGCTCGCCCTTCGATATTCAACGATGACGACGAATTCGGTCGTTTGACCTCCATGGACGAAAAGTTACTGCAAATACTGTATGATCCGCGACTGACACCCGGCATAAGTGCAAGTGACGCCGCACCACTCGTGCGCCAGATTGCGACCGAAATCATGTCGCCAACGAGCTGAACGACTAATAGGAGAACCCGATGGGTATTTTTGATTTTCTGAGTGGTGAGTTCATCGATGTCATTCACTGGACTGATGACACCCGTGACACGATGGTTTGGCGCTTCGAGCGCGAAGATCACGAAATCAAGTACGGCGCGAAGCTAACGGTGCGTGAAGGGCAAGCGGCTGTATTCGTTCACGAAGGGCAACTGGCTGATACATTCATGCCCGGTCTCTATATGCTCGAAACCAACAACCTCCCGATCCTGACCACGCTTCAGCATTGGGATCACGGTTTCAAAAGCCCTTTCAAATCCGAGATTTACTTTGTCTCGACCCGTCGGTTTACCGATCTGAAATGGGGCACAAAGAACCCAATCATCCTGCGTGATCCTGAATTCGGACCGACCCGTGTCCGCGCGTTTGGAACATATTCCGTCAAAGTCAGCGATCCCGCCAAATTTCTCCTCGAAATCGTTGGAACCGACGGCGAATTCACCATGGACGAAATCAGCTACCAGATACGAAACATCATCGTACAGGCATTCAGCCGCGTCATTGCGAACGCTGGCATCCCCGTTCTCGACATGGCCGCTAATACAGCCGATCTCGGCCGCATTCTTGCTGACGCCATTACCGAGACGATCTCGGCCTATGGCCTTGAATTGCCGGAACTCTATATCGAAAATATTTCGCTTCCACCTGCAGTCGAAAAGGCCCTGGACGAGCGGACATCCCGCGGTGTCGTCGGTTCACTCGACGATCACATGCGATACAAAGCCTCCGAAGCGCTGGGCAACGATGCCGGCGCTGCCGGTGCAGCGATGGGCATGGGCATGGGCGCGGGGTTGGGCATGCAAATGACCAACCAAATTCAGGGCCCTTGGGGCGCACGACCTGTGTCTCCAACACCACCACCGCCTCCCCCGGTTGAACATGTCTGGCACTTGGCCGACGGCGGTAAAACAAAAGGCCCATATTCGAAGGCTGATCTCGGCAAACTGGCGGTAGCAGGCGACATGGCCCGCGACGCCTGGGTCTGGACCCCTGGGCAAGATGGATGGAAGCACGCCGAAGATACCGAGCTGGCGGAATTGTTCACAGTATCCCCGCCCCCGCCCCCGGGCGCTTGATCAATGAGCAAGACGTTCAACCGATTGCAGATTGCCTTACTTTGGATTGTGGCGGTTTTGATTGGCGTAACGTGGTTCACTTTTGACGGGATGGGACGTGCTTTTCGGCGGATTAAGCGGGCTCTCTCCGGTTTCCAAGGCTCCACGCTGCCTCATTTGAAGACGCATTAAGCCATGACACCTCGCGCAAGTCACAGGGGGCTCTGATGGGAACGGACGAACATCGTTTCCCGTGTGAGACCTGCGGATCAGACATGCGGTTTGATCCTGGCGACGAACGGTTGATCTGCGATCACTGCGGGAACGTGGCCCCGATTGATCACGGCCCATGGGCACGATCAGACGCCATCCGTGAACTCGACTTCGAAAGCGCTTTGCACAGCGAATTGTCAAAAGCGGAAATCGAAAGCACGCGTACGTCATCCTGCCCGAACTGCGGCGCGCGCATAGAGTTTTCCGACGAAATCCACGCCACCGAATGCCCATATTGCGCCACCCCGGTTGTCACCGACACCGGCGAAAACCGCCAGATCAAACCGCGCGCCGTGCTGCCCTTTGTTCTGGATGAAAGCGCGGCTCGATCAACCATGATCACATGGCTTGGCGACCTTTGGTTTGCGCCGGGCGGCCTCACTGAATATGCGCGCAAAGGACGTCGCCTAAACGGCATCTACGCCCCATGTTGGACCTTTGATGCCGACACAAAAAGCCAGTATCGCGGCCAACGCGGCACCGTTCACCATGACACCAAGACTGTTATGCGCAACGGAAAGCGTCAAACCGTGCGCACGCAGCGCGTATCCTGGCGCCGTGTGTCAGGACGCGTTGCACGGTTTTTCGATGACGTGCTAGTCATCGCCTCAAGCGCGCTGCCAGAAAAATTCAGAACGAGTATCAATCACTGGGATCTCACCCGGCTAGAGCCTTACCAGCCAGAGTATCTGGCCGGGTTTCGCGCGGAAGCCTATTCGGTCGATCTGGAGACAGCATTTATCGAAGCTCGCTCAATCATGGACAGGCAGATCGTGCGCGATGTAAAATTCGACATCGGCGGCGACAGACAACGCGTTGATCACGTTGAAACTTCCGTATCAGACGTCACATTCAAGCACATTCTCGTTCCCGTCTGGCTGGCCGCTTACAAATATCGCAACAAGTCGTACCGCTTTGTCGTGAATGGCCAAACCGGACAGGTCGTTGGTGAACGCCCGTGGTCTGTCTGGAAGATCACTTTCGCCTTGATTGCAGCCGCAATTATCGCAGGCGCGATGGGATATCTTTATGCGCAGGGTCAGTGATCTCTCCGCAGTTCTCAATGTATCTCAAAACCTTAATACGGATCCCTGATGAGAGCCCTTATTCAACGCGTCAAAAGCGCAAATGTCCAAGTTAACGGCGAGCGCATCGGTGCAATCGACGAAGGTCTACTGATCCTGATCTGCGCCATGTCTGCTGACACGAAAGACGACACAGACAGGTTGGCGAACAAGATTTCCAAACTTCGCATTTTCCGCGACGAGGCCGGGCGGATGAATAAATCCCTGTTGGATGTCGGCGGTGAGGCACTGGTTGTCAGCCAATTTACCTTGGCTGCGGACACCTCACGAGGCAACAGACCGGGTTTTTCCAGCGCCGCCCCGCCAGACGAAGGACGAAAGCTGTACGAAGATTTCGCTGAGGCACTTCTAAGTTTGGGGATAGCCGTCGCTACGGGCGAATTTGGAGCGGATATGGACGTGACACTGACAAATGACGGGCCCGTGACGATCTGGATCGACACCGAAACCTGATCGTCGCCGATTACTCGGGCTTCAATCGCGCCTTTATTGCCTGCCACGTCACCGAGCCGACTTTTCCCTGTTCCGCGATGACACCGCTCGCCGCATCCGTCATTCGAACACGCAGTTCTTCATCCTGAAGCGAGAGGACTGCCGCGACCAAAGCTTCTTTATCGTGGACCAAAATCGTTGCCTCAGAACGGCCAAGCAACTGATAGGTATCGCTAAAATCACTTACCGACGGCCCCACAATAATTGCTGAGCCAAGTGCCGCCGCTTCATACGGGTTTTTCCCACCGCCGCCCGCGCCTTCTTCGGCAAGCGAATGTCCGACAAAGCTGATAGGGGCAATTCGATACCAGATCCCCATCTCACCGAACGTGTCGGCCACGTAAACGTTGCAAGTATCTTCGATGCCCTCGCCCACGCTGCGCTGCGCAACTCTGAGCCCCAATCTCTTCGCGCCCTCAAGTATCTCACCAACACTTTCCAAATATCGCGGAGCGATAATCAAAAGGGCGCTGGGAAGTGACCTCAAAAGAACCGCATGGGCCGAAAGCATTTCCGTCTCTTCCGCCGGATGGGTTGCTGCGGCGAACCATATCGGGCGTCCTTTCGTGGAGAACCTTACTGCCTCAAGCTCCGCGTGATCCGCAGGCAAAGGGCGCGCCGCTGCTTTCAAAGGGCCAACAATTTGAATGCTTTCAGGCTTCGCCCCCAAATCTTGAAACCGTGGGGCACTCTCGTCATCTTGAAGCAAGAGCGGATCGAAATACCGAAGGATCGCCCGCATCATACTCCCAAGCCTGCGACGGCTTTTGAAATTGCGCTCCGCCATACGCGCGTTCACCAACACCATCGGAATGCCGCGTTTGTGCGTCTCGAACAAAAGGCGCGGCCAAAAATCCAGTTCGGCAAAAACCGCGACCGACGGCTGCCAATGTTCGAGAAAGCGCCGCGTCGCCTGCCCAGTATCCGCTGGCAGCAAAACGTGGAGAGCGCGGTCCGGCAATCCGGCACGATCTAAAGCGTCAATCGATGTCACTGTGGAGGTGGTAATTACGACATGTGCACCTGGAAAATCGTCGAGCGCCTGTTCTATCACAGGGATCAAAGCGAGGCTCTCGCCAACCGAAAGCGCATGAAACCAAAACACGTTGCCTTTGGGTCGAGAATTCGCATACTCCCCAAACTTCTCGGGAAGTCTGTCCGCGCGCTCTTTGCCCTTTTGCAACCTTTGAGCCATCTTTCGGCGCCAAATTGGGCCCGAAACTTGTGAAAATGCAAGATATAGGCGCAAAAGCAGTGACACGATCGTCAGGCCGCACCGCGATTGAGCAAACGCAGCAACGTAATTAGCCCAACCGGTCGATTGGCCTTTGTAACGAAGGCCGCAGATATCCTTTTGGACTGCAAAACATTCAGCGCTTCGCCTACCATCGTGTCCGGGCCAAGTGACGTTGGTCCTTTCGTCATGATGGCCCGCGACGTTGCCTCATGAAGCGCCTCTTGCATCGTTGCGCTGGCGTTTTTCTCAAGGTAACGGCGTATGTCTCCATCCGTAATAACGCCCACCAACAGGCCATTCTCGGTCACACCGACAATCCCGTGCCCTTTCGCGCTCAGCGTTGCGAGGGCCTTGATAACGGGCGTTGAAACATCGACCAACGGCAAATCATCCGCCGGATGCATGATTTCATTCACACGCTTCAAAGCCGCCCCAAGCGAACCGCCAGGGTGAAAATTATGGAAATTTTCCTCCGACAATCCCTTCTCCTGCAAAAGTGCGATTGCAATGGCGTCGCCCATCGCGAGCTGCAGCAAAGTGGACGTCGTCGGAGCTAGGTTGTGAGGGCACGCCTCACGCACTTTCGGGAGCACCAATACAACATCAGATGCGCGTCCAAGCGTACTTGCACTGTTATTGGTGATTGCGATGATCGGAACGCCATGCCGCTTCGCATAGCCCAATACATCAGATAGTTCCCGCGTCTCGCCCGACCAACTCAGCATCAAAAGCACGTCACCCGGCTGGACGATTCCCAAATCGCCGTGACTGGCTTCTGTCGGGTGCAAAAAATAGGCCGCCGTCCCCGTCGAGCTGAACGTGGCCGCCAATTTTGTACCGATATGGCCGGATTTTCCGACGCCAGAGACGATTATTCGTCCCTGTAAGGATGTCAAAAGACCAACCGCTTCTGCGATCTGGGGGGCGAGCGCGTCCAAACCATCCAAAAGTTGCGACATCCCTTTGATGTCAGCGGCAAGTGCGTCGCGCACATAATTGAGTGAACTGGATGAGGCGCTCATACCTCTGCGATAGGCCATTCCAAAGCGCTACACAAGCAATGCCATTCCGGTACCGAACGCTTAGAAAAGATCACGCGAATTCGCTCTCTCGGCCCATCATCCAGACTTTGCAACGTCATCAATGGCTTTCAACTTTGCCAAAAGCGCGGGCATGTCATCGAGCGCGACCATATTCGGGCCATCCGAAGGCGACCTCGCCGGTTCCTCGTGCGTTTCAATAAACACCGCAGCGACTCCGACAGCAACGGCGGCGCGTGATAGCGGAGGCACGAATTCAGATTGGCCACCCGTCGACGCCCCAAGCCCTCCGGGCAATTGAACCGAATGGGTGGCATCAAAAACAACCGGATATCCCGTCTCGGCCATAATCGGCAACGCGCGCATATCGCTCACCAACATGTTGTACCCGAAACTTGTGCCACGGTCCGTCAGAAGGATGCGTTTGTTCCCTGTGCTTTCAACCTTATCAACGATGTTTTTAACATCCCAAGGTGCAAGAAACTGACCCTTTTTAACATTGATGGCTGCACCGGTTTCTCCTGCCGCCAACAGTAAATCGGTCTGACGACACAAAAACGCAGGGATCTGCAAAATATCGACGGCTTCGGCCGCAACTGCACATTGGTCAGCTGTATGAACATCCGTCAGAACGGGGCAACCAAACTCATCCCGAATTTTCGAAAGGATATCAAGACCTTCAGAGATCCCCACCCCGCGCTTGCCGGTTAGGCTCGACCGGTTTGCCTTGTCAAAACTCGCCTTGAACACATAAGGAATGCCAAGCTCAGACGTCATCTCGACAAGTCGCCCAGCCAGCATTCGCGCGTGATCCAGGCTTTCCAACTGACACGGGCCCGAGATCAGCGCGAAGGGTTGATCGTTCCCAGCGGAAACCGAACCGATTTTTACCAAAGTCATTCCAAACCCTCACGCTGCATGATGTCTTCCAAGATCGCGATGTCCGACGGATTGTTTAGCTCCCAAAAATCTCGACCGCGCGCATCAACCTCAACACATTGCACCGAGATTCCGTTTTCAAGGAACCGCAATTGCTCCAAACCTTCCCGTTTTTCCAACGGTCCCTCTGGCAACTCGCGATAGCGCTCCAAGGCCGCGGGGCGATACGCATAACAACCCACGTGATGGAACACAGGCACCGCATCATCCGGGGCATTGTCGTAAAACGGCAGGACTTCTTTAGAAAAATACAAAGCGGAACCTGTTGCGCCGAATACTGCCGTCGTAGCACCGACGCGCCCCGCCTTCCGATCCGTTTGAAACTTGGCAAGATGATCCGATGCCGTCCGCAGCACTGGCGTTGCCATTTCAATACTCGGATTTGCGATCATCGCCGCCAATAGGTTTTCGACGTAATGCGGCGGTGTCAAAGGCGCATCGCCTTGAAGATTTACAACAATGTCCGGTTCGATCGGCAACAGCGAAACGGCTTCGGCACATCGCTCCGTGCCATTCCGGCAAGTATCAGACGTCATCAAGACGTCCGCCCCGAAACCTTTGGCAGCCGAGGCAATTTCCTCGCTATCGGTCAAAACGAAAACGGCATCAGCGCCCTGCACCTCGGACGCCGCATCCCAAGACCGCTGGATCAACGTCTTTTCGGACCCGGTCGCGCCTTTGAGCACTGCCAATGGCTTGCCTGGAAATCGCGTGGATTGAAACCGAGCCGGAATGAAAATGACTGTCTTCAACGCTATGCTCCCTGCCAATCCCTAGACGGTTTATGAACAATGGAGCGCCTACGCAATCGCGAAGCTGAACGTTACAAAGACGGGTTCAAAATCACCTTGGGCGCTTTTACCAATCCCGATCGAATGTCCGCGAACGCTTTCTCTCCATCGGAAAGCCCGCGTTCTTCGGACCAGTTCAAATCACCAAGGCGTCCATCAATCATCGCCGCCACCGTTTCATGGAAATCGAGCATCGTATAAGCATACGTGCCGATAACTGTGATTTCCTGCAACGTAATCCGGCGAATATCGAAACCAGCATTGCCATGACCCAACCCGATATGAAGGATCACACCGCCGGGACGGACCTGTGCAGAGGCGCTCGCGCGCGTAGCATCATAACCGACGGCGTCCACGACGATGTCGAAATCACACGCATCGCCAAGGCTCTCCGGGGCCACTGCTTCTTGCTGGCAAACGGCCTTCAAATAGTCGCGACGCGCTTCGTTTGGTTCTGCAATGACAACGTCCGTGGTCCCCTGAGCGGTCAGCGACAAAGCCGAACCCAACCCAATCGCGCCTCCTCCGATGACCAATGCCTTGGCCCCGCCTTCGATTGCGCGACGCCCCAATTTGACCGCGTGCCAGCAAACAGCAATGGGTTCCGCCAATGCCGCTTGGGAAAAGGTCATGCCGTCC
>CALLWO010000186.1 GCA_938016355.1 uncultured Boseongicola sp.
CGAGCATAAAGCGCGCCGGGGCGCGATTTGGCGCGGCGTTGAGGCCCCGCGGAATTTGGCGGAAACGCTTGGGCAAACGGATGGCGCGGGCGTGCGATTGGTGGATTGCCTGACGCTTTGGCTTACAAACGAGATGTTGGCGGAGAATGGCGATTGGCGCGGCGCATTGGTGCGTTTGATCGAGACGCTGGGCGCGCAAACAACGGATGTCTATTTGGTCACGAACGAGGTTGGCTCTGGCATTGTGCCTGCCAACGCATTGGCGCGCCAATTTCAAGATGCAATGGGTGCGGTCAATCAGGCGATTGGCGAAATAGCGGACGAGGTTGTGCTGGTTGTCGCTGGTCAGGCGCTGACGATCAAAGGATGATCATCAGCGCCGCGTCCGTGAGTGTTAGCTTGCGGCTTTCATAAGTCCCTGATCTTTCAGGCTTTCGTGAGTCTGATCCAGTGACTTCCAGACCCGCTCGATCAGTGTGTCGATTTCCTCTTTGGAAATGACCAGCGGCGGGGAGATGATCATGCGATCGCCCACATGGCGCATGATCAGATTGTTGGCAAAGCAGTGGTTGCGGCCCACAAATCCAACCGTTCCGGGATCAGAGGCAAAGGCCGCGCGGCTTTCCTTGTGCGGTGTAAGAGCAAGCGATCCCATCATGCCGGAGATTTTGGCTTCGCCGACCAGTGGGTGGTCGGTCAGCGCCTCCCATTTGGATTTAAGGTAAGGGCCGGTTTGGTCGCGGACCTGATCAACGATGCCTTCTTCTTCCAGAATGCGGAGGTTTTCGAGCGCGACGACGCTGGCAACCGGATGGCCGGAATAGGTATAGCCGTGGTTGAATTCGTCGGTTCCGACGACACTGGCAATCTTGTCGGACAACATTGAGCCGCCGATGGGCTGATAACCGGAGCTGAGGCCTTTGGCGATGGTCATAATGTCGGGCTGGATGTCGATTGTTTGGCTTCCAAACCAATTGCCGGTACGCCCGAAACCGCAAATGACCTCGTCCGCGATCAACAGGATGTCGTGGGCGTCGCAGATGCGTTTGACCTCGGGCCAATAGCTGTCTGGCGGGACGATGACGCCGCCCGCACCTTGGATAGGTTCTGCAATGAAGGCCGCGACGTTGGCTTCGCCTAGCTCGGCAATCGCGGTTTCAAGTTCGCGCGCGCGGGCGAGGCCAAAATCATGCGGGCTCATGTTGCCGCCTTCGGCCCACCAGTTTGGCTGTCCGATGTGGTGAATGTCGGGGATTGGCATGCCGCCTTGCGCGTGCATCCCGGCCATACCACCGAGGCTGGCGGAGCCCATGGACGAGCCGTGATACGCGTTTTTGCGGCTGATGATGATCTTCTTCTCGGGCTTGCCAAGAATCGACCAGTATTGGCGCACAACGCGGATGTTGGTGTCGTTTGCCTCGGACCCGCCGGAAGCAAAGAAGACGGTGTTCAGCGTGTCGGGTGCAAGCTCCGCCAATTTGGAGGCCAGCGCGATGGCAGGCACATGGGTCGTTTGGAAGAACGTGTTGTAATAGGGCAGTTCGCGCATTTGGCGCGCAGCAACGTCGGCCAGTTCATTGCGGCCATAGCCGATGTTCACGCACCAGAGGCCCGCCATTGCGTCCAGAATCTGTTCGCCTTCGCTGTCGGTAAGCCAAACGCCTTGCGCACGGGTGATGACGCGCGCGCCCTTTTTCTCGAAGCCCGATTGCATCGAAAACGGGTGCATGTGGTGGGCGTGATCCAGCGCCTGAAGCTCGGCTGTTGGCATGTGATTTGTGATGGCGGTCATGGGCGCAATCCTGCGATGAGGGTGTTTGACAAAAATATGATCAAATTATTGGGGCGCGTCAATTGACGACGGCGTTAGTCACCCAAGGTCAGTCGGACTTGACCCAGACCCTGGCGAATATCATCGGCAATTGCGTTTGATGCGCGGTCTGGTTGGCCTTCTCGAAGCGCTGTGAGCGCCTCTGTATGCATGTCAGGCAGGTTCGCGGTGCCGAATCGCCCGCAAACGATTCGCAGGCTTGGGCCGACCTGAAGCCATAGCGAGGCTGCGATCTTGCTTAAAACCTGAGCATCTGCTTGCGCGTAGAGCCGGAAATGGAAGCGGTAGTTATATTCGAGGTAACGCTCGATGTTGCCGCTTTCGATGGCGGTATCGACCTCGGCATCAAGTGCCTGAAGCTCATCAAGACATTGGTCGGTCATCCGCCTGGCTGCCAATTCTGCCAGGCGTGGTTCTATGGCAAGACGGGCAAACCCAATCTGTTCTAGCATTTCCCGTGTCATTTCAGGGACTTTGATGCGTCGGTTGCCCCCGGCGATAAGCGCGCCTTCTGCGGTCAGGCGGCGGATCGCTTCGCGGACCGGCGTCATGCCTGTGCCTATCAAATCAGTGAGACCGTGGATCGTAACTGCTTGCCCCGGGACAAGCATTCCGAACAATATCATGTCGCGGATTTGGTGGTAGATCGCCTGATGCTCGGGAAGCTTAACGATGGTTTTGTTCATTTCTTAGGCTTTCCTGGTTCGATCTGAGCGCCGGTCGCGACGTTAAGCGATGATTCTGCTTGTTAAGTAGGGAACATTTGATCAAATATGTTCCGCAGTGCCAATGGGAGAGAAAACATGACGACGAAAATATTCGCGTTGTCGGCGGTTGCCGGGCTGATGGCCTCAACAGCAATGGCCGACGAAGTTCGGGTTTACAACTGGTCCGACTACATCGACGAAGAATTATTGAGCAAATTTGAAGCAGAAACGGGGATCGATCTGATCTACGACGTTTTTGATTCAAACGAAGTGCTGGAAACCAAGATGCTTGCGGGCGGGTCCGGATACGACGTGGTTGTACCGTCGGGGACGTTCCTGCAACGCCAAATTCAGGCGGGTGCCTTCCAGAAACTTGACACTGACAAGTTGCCAAATTCCGGCAACCTTTGGGATGTGATCGAGGCGCGGACAGCAGCCTATGACCCCGACAACGCCTATTCGATTAACTACATGTGGGGCACGACAGGCATCGGTGCCAACGTCGGTAAAGTCACCGAGATCTTGGGTGAAGATGCGCCGATCGGTTCGCTTGATCTGGTGTTCCAGCCCGGCAATATGGAAAAACTTGCGGAATGCGGCGTGCATTTCCTTGATGCGCCAGCCGAGATTATTCCCGCCGCGCTGGCCTATCTGGGCGAGGATCCCGACAGCCACGACCCTGACGTGATCGCAAAAGCCGAACCGCTTCTTGCGGCCGTGCGCCCCTATATTCAGAAGTTCCACAGCTCGGAATACATCAATGCGCTGGCAAATGGTGATATCTGCGTGGCCATCGGATGGTCGGGCGATATTCTGCAAGCACGCGACCGCGCGGCAGAGGCCGACAACGGTGTGGAGATCGTATACAATGCGCCGTCCGAAGGCGCGCTGATGTGGTTTGACCAGATGGCAATTCCAGCCGATGCGCCAAACCCCGAAGCGGCGCATGTGTTCCTGAACTTCATTCTGGACGCACAGAATATGGCGGATGCATCGAACTATGTTTATTACGCCAACGGAAACCTCGCTTCGCAGCCGCTGTTGGAAGAAGACGTGATCGGTGATCCGGCGATTTATCCTGACGCCGCGACGTTGGAGAACCTCTATACGACGACGCCTTATCCGGCGCGCGTGCAGCGGACGGTCACTCGGCTCTGGACCAAAGTGAAGTCCGGAACGTAAGATCAGAACGAACGAGCGCCCGGGTCAGTGCCCGGGCGTTTCTCATTTCGGGGGACTTGAATGGCGAGCAGTGGTCAGGCTGAGGTTTTTGCACCCTGGGAGGATCCCAACGAGGTTCCCCTCATTAAAATCGCAGGCGTAACCAAGCGCTTTGGCGATTTCACTGCCATCGACAATGTGTCGATTGATATTTACCGACAGGAATTTTTCGCACTTTTGGGGCCGTCTGGCTGTGGCAAGACGACGCTAATGCGGATGCTGGCCGGGTTCGAGACGCCGAGCGAAGGTTTGATCTCGATCGATGGGCAGGACATGGGCGCGGTGCCGCCGAACCAGCGCGCCGTGAACATGATGTTCCAGTCCTATGCTTTGTTCCCGCATCTGTCGGTTTGGGACAATATTGCATTTGGTTTGCGCCGCGATGGCCTGTCTAAGGA
Organism: uncultured Boseongicola sp.; assembly: GCA_938016355.1. Classification (GTDB taxonomy): domain Bacteria; phylum Pseudomonadota; class Alphaproteobacteria; order Rhodobacterales; family Rhodobacteraceae; genus CALLWO01. The sequence continues at coordinate 4,158 of CALLWO010000186.1, forward strand.
TAAGGTCGCCGCGCGGGTTGAGGAGATGTTGAAGCTTGTTCAGCTCGGGCAATTTGCGCGCCGGAAACCGCATCAGATTTCAGGCGGGCAACGGCAGCGTGTGGCATTGGCGCGTTCGCTGGCGAAGGCGCCCAAGCTGTTGCTTCTCGACGAGCCGCTGGGGGCGCTGGACAAGAAGCTTCGCCAGGAAACTCAGTTTGAGTTGATGGATATTCAGGAGAAGACCGGCACGACATTTGTGATCGTGACGCATGATCAGGAAGAGGCGATGACGGTGGCGTCGCGTGTTGCCGTGATGGATCACGGTCAGCTTATTCAGGTGGCGACGCCTGAGGTGATTTATGAGCAGCCGAATTCCGTCTATGTGGCTGATTTTATTGGGGATGTGAACCTGATCGAAGGAGCCGTGGGCGCTATTGGCGATGGGGCCGAGCTTCTTTGGGCAGAAGGGCGCGCCGCGTTGATGGGCCAACCCGGTGCTGATCTGAGCAAGGGGTCAAAGGCGACCTTTGCCATTCGGCCCGAAAAGATTGCGATCTCGGCTGAAGAGCCGATGGATCGGCGTAACCGGGTGCAGGGGAAGATCCTTGATATCGGCTATCTGGGGAACTTGTCGACCTATCACGTTGAGTTGCCGGAAGGGCCGGTCGTGAAGTGCGAAGTGGGCAATCGGAGCCGGATTGAGCGGCGCGATTTCACTTGGGAAGACGAGGTCTGGTTGTCGTGGTCTGACACGGCCGGATTGGTGTTGCCGGGATGATTGGGCCGTTCGTTCATTCGCGTTTCTTCGAGGGTCGTTGCGGCGCATCCCAACGCATGTCTGAACGAGGCGCGCGCGATTTGGGTCAGGTTTTCCGGATCGGGCGAGGTTCGACATGAGACGTTTGCTCGTTGGTATCCCTTATCTTTGGCTTTTGGTGCTGTTTTTGGTGCCGTTTGGAATCGTCGCCAAAATCTCGCTTTCAGATGTGGCAATTGCCATTCCGCCCTATACGCCAACGCTGGATCTTTCGGGGGGATGGAGCGCGATCCGCGCGTATTTCGCGGAACTGGATTTCGAGAATTTCGCGTTTCTGGCGTCCGATGATCTTTATTGGAAGGCGTATTTGTCGTCTTTGAAGATCGCGGCGATATCGACGTTTCTCACGCTTTTGGTCGGGTTCCCAATGGCATACGCGATGGCGCGCGCGCCTGCGGCTTGGCGTCCGGCGCTGTTGATGCTTGTCATCCTGCCGTTCTGGACAAGCTTTCTGATCCGGGTTTATGCGTGGATTGGCATTCTTTCGACGGAAGGTTTTTTGAACCAATTCCTTTTGTGGATTGGGGTGATCAACGAGCCTTTGACGATCCTGAATACAAATCTCGCGGTCTATATCGGCATCGTTTATACGTACCTGCCGTTCATGATCCTGCCGATTTATTCGACGCTTGAGAAGATGGACGGATCGCTGCTTGAGGCGGCGGAAGATCTTGGGTGTTCGCGTGCGCAGGCCTTTTGGCTGATCACAGTGCCGCTTGCGCGTCCCGGCATTATCGCAGGGTCGTTCCTTGTGTTCATTCCGACGCTGGGTGAATTCGTGATCCCGTCGCTTTTGGGCGGGTCGGGGACGTTGATGATCGGCAAGGTGCTGTGGGAAGAGTTCTTTAACAACCGTGACTGGCCGGTTGCGAGCGCGGTTGCGATCATCCTCCTCTTGATCCTGATTATCCCGATTGTTCTGTTCCAGAAGAACCAGCAGCGACAGGCGGAGGCGGAGAAATGAACCGGCTTTCGACGTTCAATATTGTGTCGCTGACGTTGGGGTTTGCGTTTCTTTACATCCCTATGCTGATCCTTGTGATTTACAGTTTCAACGAGTCCAAGCTGGTGACGGTTTGGGCCGGATTTTCGACCAAATGGTACGGCGAATTGTTGCAGAACGAGGCAATGATCGATGCGGCCTGGGTCACGGTGAAAGTCGCGTTTTTGTCATCGAGTCTTGCGACGATTTTGGGAACGATGGCCGCCTATGTGATGGTGCGGCGGGGTCGGTTTTTCGGGCGGACGTTGTTCTCGGGGATGATATACGCGCCGTTGGTGATGCCCGAGGTAATCACCGGCCTGTCGCTTCTGCTTTTGTTTATCGCAATTGGTTTGGACCGGGGCGTTTTGACGATCGTGCTGGCGCATACGACGTTTGCCATGTGCTATGTGAGCGTTGTTGTGTCGTCGCGGCTGATCTCGTTCGATGACTCGCTCGAAGAGGCGGCGTTGGATTTGGGCGCGACGCAGTGGGAAGCGTTCCGCCTCGTGACGCTGCCGATTATCGCGCCGGCTGTGATCTCGGGTTGGTTGTTGGCCTTTACGTTGTCGCTGGATGATCTGGTGATTGCGTCGTTCACGTCAGGGCCATCGGCGACGACGCTGCCGATCAAGATTTTCTCGTCTGTGCGCCTTGGGGTGAGTCCTGAGATCAACGCGCTTTCGACGATCATCATCGCGATTGTGACGGTGGGTGTTTTGACGGCGTCGATTATTTCGAAGCGTCAGATCACGCGTCGATTGCAGGAAGAGGCGGCGGCTTGATCAGATCGCCCGCGGCGTCGCTCCATGCGTCTGACAGTTTAATCAACATGTCGTCCGAGCCGGGTGGTCCGATCATTTGTAAACCCGCGGGCAGGCCGCGGTTATCGAAGCCTGCCGGGATCCCTGCGGCGGGCAGGCCCGTGAGGCTGACCGGCACCATGATTTCCATCCAGCGATGATAGGTCCTCATAGCGCGGCCTGCGATTTCGGTCGGGTATTCGGTTTCGACTTTGAACGGCCAGACCTGAGTGGATGGCAGCATCAGGACGTCGACATTTTCGAACTGGCTCAGCAACGCGCGTGTAAGGACGGCGCGGGTGTTGCTGGCGGCAAAGACATCGTTGGCCGAAACCGCCTGACCCCGTTC
>CALLWO010000187.1 GCA_938016355.1 uncultured Boseongicola sp.
TTCCTGACCCAGACACATGAACAACTCGCCCGTGCATGTCAGGCGCACGCGGTTGCAGCTTTCGCAGAAATTATGGGTCAGCGGCGTGATCAGCCCGATCTGCTGGCCGGTTTCCTCGACACGGAGATAGCGCGCAGGCCCGCCAGTTTTGTGCGCAAGATCGGTGAGCGTGTAGCGGTCGGCCAATTGAGCGCGCAGATCGTTGAGGCTCCAATACTGGCCAATCCGATCTTCGTCGCCCATATCGCCCATCGGCATCACTTCGATAAAGGTGAGGTCCATGTCGCGGCTGGCGCACCATTCGCTGAGCGTGAATAGTTCGTCTTCGTTGAAGCCCTTGAGAGCAACTGCGTTGATCTTGACGCGAAGCCCCGCATTTTGGGCGGCATCAATGCCTTTGAGCACTTGGGGAAGGCGGCCCCAGCGGGTGACGCGGGCAAATTTATCTTCGTCGAGCGTATCAAGCGACACGTTCACGCGACGCACCCCTGCGGCGTAAAGATCATCGGCAAAGCGGGCCAATTGGCTGCCGTTTGTCGTCAATGTCAGTTCCTTCAGCGCGCCACTTTCAAGATGACGCGACATGGAGCGAAAGAACGTCATGATTTCGCGGCGCACCAAGGGCTCCCCCCCGGTGATGCGGAGTTTCTCGACCCCGAGACGCACGAAAGTCGAGCACATCCGATCCAACTCTTCGAGGCTCAACAGCTCCTTCTTGGGCAGGAACGTCATGTTTTCGGACATGCAATAGACGCAGCGAAAATCGCAGCGATCTGTCACGGAGACACGCAAATACGTGATCGCGCGTTGAAAAGGGTCGATGAGAGGTGCGGTTGTCATAGATATGAGGGTAGGATGCGGGCAATGTCGCCGCAAGGGAGGTTCGTATGGTTTGCCGGTCACTTTTGGGTTTGAGCGCGCTTTTTGGGTTGGCGGCTTGCGCGCAACTGCCGTTTGGTGGAAGCGTGCTTGAGAGGCCAGCCGAGCCTGTGCCCGAGATTGCATCGGAACTGGCCGCGCCGCCGCCACCGCCAAGTGCGCGCACGGTCGAGCAATTTGATACAACAACGGCTGAGCAACGCGCCGCTGCCACGGCGGAACCGAGCGGTGCGACGACGCTTTTGGGCACAACGGTTGCGTCGCTCGGGGACCCGACGCGGGCGGGGTTCTGGATGGAAACGCCGCTGATAGAGGCCGCGACGCGTGGCATGCTGGAATATCCCGAAACCGGCAAAAGCGTCGAGGTTGAGATGTTTCCCATTGAGGGCGGAGGCAGCCGCGTGTCGCTTGCAGCCTTGCGTGTTCTTGATGCGCCGCTGACAGATTTGCCGGTGCTGAATGTCTATGGAAATTGACGCCTTAAGAACTTTGCCGCCGGGCGATTGGGACGCGGTTCAGCGCAATTTTCGCTGGAGTATTGCAAGTGATTTCAACATTGCGCGTGCGGCTTGTGATGCGTGGGCGGAGGATGATCCGGCGCGCGTAGCAATCGTGGATGTCGGGGCAAACGGGCAGCGGCGACTTTGGACGTTTGGGGAATTGAAGGATGCCTCTGACCGGCTGGCGCAGGCGTTTTTGAGTTGGGGTGTCGGGCGCGGGGATGTAGTGGCCGTGTTGCTGCCTCAGGCACCCGAAGTGATGGTCGCGCATTTCGCGGCGATGAAGATCGGGGCGATATCGCTGCCGTTGTTCACGCTTTTTGGGCCGGACGCGCTGGCGTTTCGGCTGTCGGATTCGGGCGCGAAAGTTGCCCTGACGGATAGTGACAATATTGAGAAATTACAGAGCGTCGCGAAAGATTGTGATGCGTTGACCCATATTGTCAATGTTGAGGTTGGTGGGGGCGCGGGGGTCATACGGCTGGACGATGTGTTGTCTGAAATGCCGCCCTTGTCCCAGCCTATCATTGGCGGGGCCAACGATCCGGCGATGCTGATCTACACCTCCGGCACGACGGGAGCCCCGAAAGGCGCGCTTCATGCCCATCGGTTTCTGATCGGGCATTTGCCGTCCGTGGAGATGGTGTTGGAACGCTTTCCTCAAGCCGGCGATGTCGGCTGGACGCCTGCGGATTGGGCGTGGATCGGCGGGTTGATGGATTTGGCGATGCCGTGCCTTTATTTTGGCGTGCCGTTGATCGCGCACCGGATGCGAAAGTTTGAGGCAGAGGCGGCGTTTGATCTGATGCTTCGCGAAGGCGTGAGCGTGTCGTTTCTGCCGCCGACGGCTTTGAAGATGATGCGACTGTGTGAGGTTCCGGACGGATTGAAATTGCGGGCGGTGGGCTCGGGCGGTGAGAGCCTTGGCGCGGACCTTTTGGAGTGGGGTCGCGATGTTCTGGGCGCGCCGATCAATGAGCTTTATGGGCAGACCGAGTGCAACCTTGTTGTGTCGTCCTGCGCGCGCCTTGGCATTGTTGCGCCGGGCACCATGGGATTTCCTGTGCCCGGACATGAGGTGGCAGTTCTGGGTGCCGACGGGCAACCTGTGGCGGTCGGTGAAGTGGGGGAAATATCGGTCCGTCGAGGCGATCCGGTGATGTTTCTGGAATATTGGAAGCAGCCGGAAAAGACGGCCGAAAAATTCAATGGGGAATGGTTAAAGACCGGCGATCTGGCGCATATGGATGAGGCAGGGCATTTGATTTATTCCAGCCGCGACGATGATGTCATCACGTCAGCGGGGTATCGGATCGGCCCGACCGAGATCGAGAATTGCCTTTGCAGTGACGCGGACGTGTTGATGGCCGCAGCCGTTGGCGTGCCGGACCCCGCGCGAACCGAGATCGTGAAGGCCTTTGTTGTCTTGCGCCCGGGCGTTGACGAGGCGGGCGTGGCGGAACGCCTTGTAAAATTGGTGCGGGAGCGCGTGAGCCCCCATGTGGCGCCGCGGGCAATTGCATTTGTCGATGACCTGCCCAAGACGGCGACCGGCAAGATCATGCGGCGCGCCTTGCGGCGCACATGATGTTTTGCGCTTGGGCTTTGCCCAATCGCGGTGCGCTTCGCGCGAGAGTATTTTTGAAAAAGTGAAGGTCAGCTGAGGTGGCGCGCCGCTTCTTTTCGCGCGAAGGGTTTCATGTCTTTGCCGTGGGCTTCGAGGAAGGCGCGGGTGCGGTCGGGGTCGCGTTTGGAAAGGTCGCGCACCCACCAGGCGATGGATTTTTGGATGAACCATTGGTGATCGGGCACATAAGCGGCGGCCCATCCGAGGATGCGTTCTCTTTGTGCGATCTCGTCAGGTTTGGGATTGCGGTTTTTCGTCCAGGGTAGGGTCATGACGAGAGCGGCGCGGCGGGTCCACATATGATCGGACGTGGTCCAGGGTTCGATTTCATCGAGGCGCACGGGATCGGCGGAGAGGCGTTTTTGCCCGGCAATCGCGGCGTGATCCGCGATGGCCCAGGCGTCGAAGTCTGGCACCCAGGATTGGATGAGCGTCCAGGCAGCCTGATCGTCGGGGCGAATGCGCGCCTGGGTGAGAAGTTTGGCGGCCGCGATGCGGGCCTCATGGATGTCGGTCGTCCATAAATCGGCAGCAAGGGCGAGGCGGTCGTCGAGGCTCGTCTCTTTGCGCCATGTTTTGGTCAGCGCGTCTATGTCGGGGTTTGCCACGCCGAGATAGGGGCGCGGTGCCTTGTGGTAGCGCGCCATTTCGGTTGCTTTTTGCGGGTTCCCGAGCGCTTTTAGTGCGGTGAGCGCGTCGTCGATCACTCGACCGTCACGGATTTGGCGAGGTTGCGCGGCTGATCTACGTCTGTGCCTTTGGCGACGGCTGTGTGATAGGCGAGGAGCTGTGCGGGAACCGCATAGAGGATCGGCGCGAAGAGGTCCGGGCCGTCAGGCATTGTGATGATCTCGGCCGTGCCGTCACCTGCGATGTCGGCGCCTTTGCGGTCTGTGACCAGAACAACCCGCCCACCGCGCGCCATCACCTCTTGCATGTTTGAGACGGTTTTGTCGAAGAGGTCGTCGGTCGGGGCCATGACGATGACGGGGACGCTTGGATCTATGAGCGCGATGGGGCCGTGTTTCAATTCGCCGCTGGCATAGCCTTCGGCGTGTATATAGCTGATTTCTTTGAGTTTTAGGGCACCTTCGAGAGCGATCGGATACATCTGTCCGCGCCCCAGAAACAAGATGTCACGGGCTTTCGC
>CALLWO010000188.1 GCA_938016355.1 uncultured Boseongicola sp.
AGATGTTGCGCCGCGCCAGCCTCGTCGATGACGTCGATGGCTTTGTCGGGCAATTTGCGATCGTTGATATAGCGCGCCGACAATTCCACAGCCGTGCGCACCGCGTCATCGGTATAGCTCACCGAGTGGTGTTCTTCGAAATACGGCTTCAGACCCAAAAGGATCTTTACACTGTCATCGACCGTTGGCTCGTTCACGTCGATCTTCTGGAACCGGCGGCTCAGCGCGCGGTCCTTCTCGAAATGCTGACGGAATTCCTTGTAGGTCGTCGACCCCATGCAACGCAGTTTGCCACCCTGAAGCGCCGGCTTCAGCAGGTTCGAGGCGTCCATCGCCCCGCCCGAAGTTGCACCCGCCCCGATCACCGTGTGGATCTCGTCAATGAAGAGGATCGCATCTGGATGCTCTTCCAATTCGGTCACAACCGCCTTCAGGCGCTCTTCGAAATCGCCGCGATACCGCGTGCCCGCCAAAAGCGCGCCCATGTCGAGCGAATAGATCGTCGCGCCTTGCAGCACTTCGGGGGTCTCTTTGGCGACAATCTTGCGTGCAAGCCCTTCGGCAATCGCTGTTTTGCCAACGCCGGGATCCCCGACCAGAAGCGGGTTGTTCTTGCGGCGGCGACACAGCACCTGCACGCAGCGTTCCACCTCGTGATCGCGCCCGATCAGCGGGTCCACGTCGCCCTTTTCGGCCTTCACATTCAGGTCGACACAATATTTCGCCAGCGCGGATTCCTTGGCTTCTTCTTCCGAGCCACCCGCAGTCGCGTTTGCCTCGTCTTCGAAATCGGAGGCGCCCGACAAGGGGCGCGCTTCGCCAAAGGACGGATCCTTGGCCACACCGTGCGCGATGAAATTCACAGCATCATAGCGTGTCATGTCTTGCGCCTGCAGGAAGTAGGCCGCGTTTGATTCCCGCTCGGCAAATATCGCCACCAGTACATTGGCGCCCGTCACCTCGGTGCGCCCCGAGGATTGCACATGGATTGCCGCGCGCTGGATGACCCGCTGGAAGGCGGCCGTGGGTACGGCTTCGGACCCTTCGACTTCGGTCACCAATGTCGAAAGATCGTCATCAATGAAGTCGTTCAGCGTCTTTCGCAAATCTTCCAGATCGACCGAACACGCCTGCATCACCTTGGCGGCGTCCGGTTCGTCAATCAGTGCCAGAAGAAGATGTTCCAGTGTCGCCAGTTCATGACGACGCGAATTGGCAATGGCCAAAGCCGCGTGGATCGCATCTTCGAGCGTCTTTGAAAATGATGGCACGCTCTGTGCTCCTTACTTCAAGGGTCGGGCAGGGCAGAAACCCCGTCCATACTGTGGCCTCATTGTCTTAGAGTTCGGTTAGTTTCGCCAAGCTTCAAGACTTTTTTCTTCACAATCGCTCACATTTTCTGTCTGTGCGGCAGCATGCCCCTAAAATTGACGGAAAATATGGCATTTTCAGAACGAATTTCGGCGGCGTCGCATTTCTGCAAAAACATCGGCGTCGTCGCTGTCTGACATATTTAGGGCGTCTTTTACGCTCTGCAATCCCGCTCTGAGGAATGGATTGGTTTTTTGTTCCAGCGAAAGCAGCGTCGGCATGGTGGGATTGCCCGCGCGGAAATCGGCAATGCGTTGCTCCAGATCGGGGTTGTTTGCCTCGATGGTGCGGGCAAATTCGCCGTTCTTTTTGGTGTATTCGTGCCCCGAACAAATCCGCGTGTCGCCGGGCAGGGCGTTCAGACGCATCAGCGTGTCATACATCTGCGCCAGCGTGCCTTCGACCACGCGCCCGCACCCAAGCGCCATCAAACTGTCGCCAGTGAACGCCGCTTTTGCATCGGCGACATAATAGGCGACATGACCCAGCGTGTGGCCCGGCACGTCAATGATCGAAACCTCCGCCCCGGCAAATTCGAAAACGTCGCCCGGTTGGTGGGCAATATCCAGCTTTGGCAGGCGATGGACATCGGCTGCTGCGCCCCGGACGATCGCACCGGTCTTTCGGCGCAGCTCGTCGACACCGTCGATGTGGTCCCAGTCGTGATGGGTGATCCATATTTCGTCCAGCCCCCAGCCGCGCTGATTCAGCTCTTCTTCAATCGGCGCCGTCACCGCCGCATCAATCAGCGCAGTTTTCCCGTCCCTGTGCAGAAGGAAATCGTAATTGTCCGACAGACAGGGGATCGTCACGAGTTCGAATGTCATGGCAATGCCTTTGATTGCGGGTATGCTCTGGCCAACAGTCGGCTAAGAAAGCTCGGACCGCAATGCACCTTGATGTGTTGGACCTCAGAACGTTCTATTATCGCACCCAATTGGGGCGTGCGGCCCAAAGGTCGATCCGCGATCAGGTGCAGTCGCTCTGGCCCGAGGCGAAAGGGCAGAACGTCGCCGGCTTTGGCTTCGCCGCGCCTTTGCTCCGCCCCTATATAAAAGACGCGCGCCGCGTGACCGCTTTGATGCCGGGACCACAAGGCGTGATGCCCTGGCCTGCGGGCATGGCCAATGTGTCGGTGCTTTGCGAGGAAACCCACTGGCCGATTGAAACCAACAGCATTGATAAGCTTGTGGTGCTGCATGGGCTGGAAACCAGCGAACATCCCATTGCGCTTCTGGACGAGTGCTATCGCGTGCTCGCGCCCGAAGGTCGGGGGCTCTTCATCGTGCCCAACCGCGCCGGGCTTTGGTCACGGCGCGACGGCACGCCTTTTGGCTTTGGCCGCCCGTTCACGCTTGGCCAGCTCGAAGCCCAGCTTCGCATGATTGGCCTCATTCCGGCCCGCCACGTGGCCGCGCTCTATCAACCGCCGACCGAAAAACCGTTTTGGCTGCGCACTGCGCAGGTCTGGGAAAAGCTCGGGCGCAAGCTTTCCAACCGCTACGCAGGCGGGGTGTTGATGGTCGAGGTGACCAAGCAGGTGCCCGCACCGCCGCGCACCGGTCTTCCCGAGGCGCTGAGACGTCCGCTCAAAGTTCTCGACGGATTGAAACAGCCCGATGCAAAACCCGCCTGACACCTGACTCGCCCGATTCAAGCGGCGTTTTCGTCAAAAAAGTACCAAAAGAGGCGCGCAATCCGTCGCACCTGAAGTTAAGTGCTTGAAAACATTGAATAGGGGGCAAAACAGCAAACCCCCTTTCACCGTTGCGAGGTGAAAAGTCCTCTGATACACGACCGCTGATCTGAAGGCCAAGACACGTTCTTGGCCCTCATGAATGTGGCCGGGGTGGCAGAGTGCAATTCCGGATGCGCGCGAAAAGAAACAGAAACGCGGAAGGGGTCACGTGTCGGAATCATTGTCTATCTCGACCGGTATTGCGTCGCGCTATGCGACGGCAGTGTTCGAGCTTGCCAAAGATGGCAACGAGCTCACCACGCTTGAAAAGGACATCGACGCAATCGAAGCCGTCTTGTCCGAAAGCGAAGACTTACGCGATCTGATCCACTCTCCCATTTACAGCCGTCAGGCACAGGCAGGCGCGATTGGCGCGGTTGCCGAAAAAATGGGCCTGAGTGCGACGGTTGCGAACACGCTGCGCCTGATGGCGTCCAAACGCCGCCTCTTTGTGCTGCCACAGCTGATGGCGTCGCTGAACAATCTCATCGCAGACGAAAAGGGCGAGGTTTCGGCCGATGTGACATCGGCGCGTGCGCTCAGCGATGACCAGAAAGCCAAACTGACCGAAACGCTCAAGGCGTCGGTCGGTAAGGATGTGAAAATGAATGTCACCGTCGATGAAAGCCTCATCGGCGGTCTTATTGTCAAAGTGGGCTCGAAAATGATCGACACGTCGATCCGTTCCAAGCTCGCTGCCCTCCAGAACACCATGAAAGAGGTCGGATAAATGGCGATCCAAGCTGCAGAAATCTCTGCGATCCTTAAGGACCAGATCAAGAACTTCGGACAAGAAGCCGAAGTCGCCGAAGTGGGCCGCGTGCTCTCCGTCGGTGACGGTATTGCCCGTGTACACGGTCTGGACAACGTGCAGGCCGGTGAAATGGTCGAATTCCCCGGTGGTATCATGGGGATGGCGCTGAACCTTGAAAGCGACAACGTCGGTATCGTTATCTTCGGTTCTGACCGCGACATTAAAGAAGGCGACACCGTCAAACGTACGAATTCGATCGTGGACGTTCCGGTTGGTGACGCGCTTCTGGGTCGCGTTGTGGATGGCCTTGGCAACCCGATTGACGGCAAAGCCGCGATTGAAACAACCGAACGCTCGCAGGCCGACGTGAAAGCGCCTGGCATCATCCCGCGTAAATCGGTGCACGAACCGATGGCAACCGGCCTTAAGGCCGTTGACGCGATGATCCCGATTGGCCGTGGCCAGCGCGAACTTATCATTGGTGACCGTCAGACCGGTAAAACTGCCGTGGCGCTTGACGCCATTCTGAACCAGAAGTCCTACAACGACGCGGCTGGCGACGACGAAAGCAAGAAGCTCTACTGCATCTACGTGGCGATCGGCCAGAAGCGCTCGACCGTTGCGCAGCTGGTGAAAAAGCTCGAAGAAAGCGGCGCGATTGAATACACAATCGTTGTGGCTGCAACGGCTTCCGATCCGGCACCAATGCAGTTCCTCGCCCCATATGCGGCGACCTCGATGGCCGAGCATTTCCGCGACAATGGCCGCCACGCGCTGATCATCTATGATGACCTTTCCAAACAGGCCGTGTCCTATCGTCAGATGTCGCTGCTTCTGCGCCGTCCGCCCGGACGTGAAGCCTATCCTGGTGACGTTTTCTACCTCCACTCCCGCCTGCTTGAGCGTTCGGCAAAGCTGAACGAAGACAATGGCGCAGGGTCCCTGACGGCGCTGCCGATCATTGAAACTCAGGGTGGTGACGTGTCGGCCTTTATTCCGACGAACGTTATTTCGATCACCGACGGTCAGATCTTCCTTGAAACGGAACTCTTCTACCAAGGTATCCGTCCGGCTGTGAACACCGGTTTGTCGGTGTCTCGGGTTGGATCGTCCGCTCAGACATCTGCGATGTCGTCGGTGGCGGGTCCCGTCAAACTGTCGCTTGCTCAATATCGCGAGATGGCAGCGTTTGCGCAGTTCGGGTCCGATCTTGATGCGTCGACACAAGCGCTCCTGAACCGGGGTGCACGCCTGACCGAGCTTATGAAGCAGCCACAGTATTCGCCGCTGACCAACGCCGAGATTGTTGTCGTCATCTTCGCGGGGACAAACGGCTACCTCGACAAGCTTCCGCTCAGCGATGTTTCGCGTTTCGAAAAAGATCTTCTGGCCCACATGCACTCCAAGCATGGCGACCTGATGACCTGGATCACCGACGAAGACCCAAAGATCAAAGGCGATGCAGCTGACAAGCTCAAAGCCGCAATCGACGGTTTCGCCGCGGACTTCGCATAAAGCTGACACCTTAAAGGATGTGGTAAATGCCCAACCTCAAGGATCTAAAAAATAGGATCAGCACGGTCACGTCGACCCGAAAGATCACGCAGGCCATGCAAATGGTTGCAGCTGCCAAACTCCGCCGCGCGGAAGAGGCAGCCGAAGCCGCGCGCCCCTATGCCGACCAGTTCAACGCCGTTATGGCGGGGCTGGCCGGGTCGGCTGGCGATGGCGGGCCAAAGCTTCTGACCGGAACCGGCTCGGATCAAACCCACTTGCTGGTGGTGATGACATCCGAACGCGGTCTCTGCGGCGGCTTTAACTCCAACATCGTGAAAAAAGCGCGCGCTGCGGCCAATAAACTGGTGGCAGAAGGCAAAACCGTAAAGATCGTGACCGTCGGCAAAAAAGGCCGCGAACAGATCAAGCGGGACTTTGGCGATCACATCATCGACCACGTTGATCTGACCGAAGTGAAGCGCGTCGGCTATGCCAATGCCCAAGACATCGCGTCGGGTGTGCTGGCCCGCTATGATGCTGGCGAATTTGACGTGGCAACGATCTTCTACTCGGTGTTTGAAAGCGTCATTAGCCAGATCCCGACCGAGCTTCAGATCATTCCAGCCAAGTTCGAGCAAACCGAAGATGCGGCAGAAGCCACCGTTTTCGATTACGAGCCAAGCGAAGAAGAAATTCTGGCCGACCTTCTGCCCCGCGCAGTCGCAACCCAGATCTTCACGGCCCTGCTTGAGAACGGCGCGTCCGAACAAGGCGCACGGATGAGCGCTATGGACAACGCCACGCGCAACGCGGGCGACATGATCGACAAGCTGACGATCCAGTACAACCGGACCCGTCAGGCCGTCATCACAAACGAACTTATCGAAATTATTTCGGGCGCCGAGGCGCTCTAAACCGACCGGAGACGAAACATGGCAAACGCAAAAGGCAAGATCACGCAGGTCATCGGCGCTGTGGTCGACGTACAATTTGACGACCACCTGCCCGAGATTCTGAACGCGCTTGAGACAGACAACCACGGCAACCGTCTGATCCTCGAAGTTGCGCAGCACCTGGGTGAAAACACAGTACGGACCATCGCGATGGACGCCTCCGAAGGCCTCGTTCGCGGTCAGGAAGTGACCGACATGGACGGACCGATCTCCGTTCCTGTGGGCAACGCCACTTTGGGCCGTATCCTGAACGTGGTTGGCGAGCCTGTGGACGAGAAAGGCGAGGTGAAAACCACCGAACGCCGCGCGATCCACGGTGATGCTCCAAAATTCGACGAACAGTCGACAGCAACCGAAATTCTGACAACCGGCATCAAGGTGATCGACCTTCTCGCCCCTTACACCAAAGGTGGTAAAATTGGCCTCTTCGGTGGTGCGGGTGTTGGTAAGAC
>CALLWO010000189.1 GCA_938016355.1 uncultured Boseongicola sp.
TTTGAGCGAGACCGGCGAGGGCGGAACCACATTTACGCTGCGCCTGCCCAAAGGGATCGTCACCGAAGATGCGAACCTCGCGTGATTTCGGCTCTTGCCATTTCTTGTAAGCAGGGTTAGATCGCAGTTCCCGCGCGCTGGTAGCTCAGTTGGATAGAGTACTTGACTACGAATCAAGGGGTCGGGGGTTCGAATCCTCCCCAGCGCGCCATTTTCCAGTTTTGAAATACCAAAAACTCTCGAACGCTCGGACGCCGCTTTTGCCGGTTGTTTTGACATGCCTACTGCGCCAAGATTGAGCACGTCGCAGCGAAGGTCGGACTGAATGACTGTTTTTTGGATCGCATTAGCTCTTCTTGCCCTATATTTTGTTTACGGCTTTTTGGCGCCTCATCCGCACAAGCGTGTTTTCGCGAGCGACCTGCCGGTAGATCGCGTTGAATATGGGTTTCTTGTGCCGCACGAGGTTTTTGACGCTGACGAAGACAGTCTCTTCAGGGATGCCGCGGCGTCCATTGTCGCCCATACCGAAGGGCGTAAGAAAAACGCTGCGCGCGACGACGAGATGTTTCACGAGCCGCATTGGGGGCATACCAGCGCCATGCTGCGCGGGACGCTAAAGATCGACAAAACAGAAAACCTGCCCGAGGCATGCCGCGTCGGACTTTTTGCCAAAGAACGTAGCTATCCGGTGGTTGCCCGCGCCGGTATCGCAAAAGACCCGGATCTGGGTTTTGTCGCGACGCGGCTGGCGATCAAACTCGACTATCCCGAGCCCGTACCGAACGCCTATGCGCCAAGCGGTGAAGCAAACGAGCTTGACCTTTTGCTTGTTGCGGGCAACGCCGGAGATGACGGGGCGGACCATACTTTTTTCATGCGCGACGGGCGTCAATTGGCGGTCGGCGTCGGGTTGAAGCCGCCGTCGCTCAGAACGCTCAAAACACTGGCAAACTGGCGCAACATCGCGATGCTGATTGGCGTAAGGCGACGTGTTGCGACTTTGATGGCGCCGGTACGCAATGCGCCGGCGAACCGGAACGGGTGGGCAGGCGAACCCTATTATTCGTTTGGGCCCTTTGCCCTCGGCGATGGGGCAATGAAGTTCTGCCTGCTTCCCGTTAAGCCGCATAAGGTCGCTGAACATGATCGGATGAAAGTGGATTTCGCGGCCTTGAGCAAAGCGAACATGGACGCGTGGCTGGCTTCTGGCGAAGAGGCGGAGTTCACTTTGGCCGTCCAGTTGGCCACGCCGGGCTGCATTCCCGAACCCGGTCCGAACGATCCGCCAAAAGCTGTAATGGCGGCGGAGTACTGCGATCTTGCGTGGGACGAGACCGCGTCGCCATATGTTGAAGTAGGAACGCTCACATTTTCGACCGATGCGTCGATCAACACCCCTGCGGTTTGGGGGCGTATGCAGTTCAACGCGTGGAACACGTTGCCATCAATGCGGCCATTGGGTCAGTTGTTTCGGATGCGCAAACACGTTCATTCAGCACATAGCAATATCCGGGTGTCGCATCTTTACGGCGGCACACCCGGCGAGATGGTTGGGAAGTGCCCGTTCTCGGGCTAGAGGCTTTTTCGGGCGGTACTGAGCGATTGCGGGCGGCCAGACCCGCAGGTCGGTGTGCGAGGTCGGGTATCTTCGCTGTTTTGCGTTCTGGGCCTCAATTTTCCAACAAGAGCCGGGACAGGTCGGTTTGATAAGCAAAGAGCGAGGCGAGGCCGCCGGTGTGGACGAACAGCACGCGGCTGTCTTTCTCGATCTCGCCGTTTTCAATAAGGGCGGGAATGGTTGCAAAGACTTTGGCGGTGTAGACCGGGTCGAGCATCAATCCTTCACATTCGGCCATTTGCCGAATTGCGTTCATCGCTGCTGGGCCGATTTGGCCATATCCCGGGGCAAGCGCGCCGTCCCAGATATGTATCCTCTCGCTGGGAATTTCGTCGGCCTTGCCACGGAGAGTTTGCAGATTGTTCAACACGGTTCTGATGCGCTTTGTCTGCAGGGTGGCGTCGCGGCGCACGCAACTGCCGACAACGCGACCCGAAAAATCGCCCTCGACCAGCCCGGTCAATAGTCCGGCATGGGTCAGGCCACTTCCGGACGCAACGACGACGGTATCAAAGCCGCTGTCCTGGCTCAGGATTTCTTGTCCGGCCCGAAGATATCCGAGCGCGCCAAGCGGCGGGTTGCCCAATGCCAGCGGGATCACATAGGGGGTGTGCCCTTTCCGGCGCTCTTCCTCGGCCCGTGCGCGCAAGGCGGCATCCGCACCAGCTTCGTCCTCCCCATCGTGGTAATGCATCATTTCGGCGCCGAGCATCTGGTTCAAAAGCACGTTGCCGGAGGTTTGATAGAGCGCGTCTTGATCTGGCACGCGGGCCTCTAGCTGCACGATGGTGCGCAGTCCGAACTTTGCAGCAGAGGCGGCGGCGGTGCGTACGAAATTTGACTGCACGGCGCCGGTGATCAGAATCGTGTCGGCTTGCCGGGCGCGGGCCGCGCCAAGATAATACTCCAACTGTCTGGATTTATTGCCGCCAAAGGTCGTGCCGGCAAGATCATCGCGCTTGATCCAAAGATCGACGCCAAGCTGCTCGGACAATTGCGACAAGGGTTCGATGGGTGTTTGGTCAGGCACCAGAATTGCGCGCGGGTGTTCAGTCATATGAGAACCGTTGAGGGTATCGGGCGGAATGTACCGCGTAACGAAGGTTGCTTGATTGAGGCCCAAAAAAACACCGTCGCACTTGGTGCGACGGTGTTTTGTATTGATAGGTTGATGCGCGAGCGCGCACCAACTGCCCAAAGGACGCTTTGGTCAGTCTTTTGGATCTGGATCAGCGGATGACGAGTCATCATCGTCATTTGAAATCAGCAATGCGCCGATTGCCACGATTGCGATGATTGGCAGGATGCCAATGCTGCTGCTGCTTTCTTCTTCGGCGATCACAAGATCTTCGACCATTGGATCGGCCATGCCGTCAGCCATTGAACCTGCGGACGCGATCGAACCGATGGATAGGAACGATGCGACGACCCCGAGGAATTTTGTAATACTGCTTTTCATTAATTGCCCCTCTCTGGATTGGTAGCCGAATCTTAGGGGTGGAATACGCGGATGCAAACAGTTTTTTGCGGCCTTGAGGGCCAGATTTAGTGGGTTTGGCATGGTTGTTGTGGATTTGTCGTGTTTTTGGTCCCTTCAACGTTGTCCGGCCTGCTTATTTGGAGGATGTCGGACGGGTTTACCGAACCAGCCCTTGTGCGGCTCAATTCTGGGGTGTTAGCTTTGCTTTGAGAGGTCGGGCAGTGAAAGAAATGCTGCACTGATGGCTATGGTTGGGGGACCGGAAGCGCGTGCGTTTTTCACTATCTTGGGTGTTTCAACTGAGCGCACGAAGCCTGACGTTTGGCGCGGCTGCCTTTTTCGCGAATGCGACTGCGGCGGCGGATA
>CALLWO010000190.1 GCA_938016355.1 uncultured Boseongicola sp.
TCGCGCCGGTCCATGCAAAAGTCGATATCAAAGTCGGGCATCGACACGCGTTCGGGGTTCAGGAACCGCTCGAAAAGGAGCGAATATCGCAATGGATCAAGGTCAGTAATTGTCAGCGCATATGCCACCAATGACCCCGCACCGGACCCACGTCCAGGTCCGACAGGGATATCTTTTGCCTTGGCCCATTGGATGAAATCCGCAACGATCAGGAAGTAACCGGGGAACCCCATGCCTTCGATAATGCCCAATTCGAATTCAAGGCGCGCGTCATATTCTTCGCGCGACGCGGCGGGCTCGATGGCGGCCAAGCGCTCGTCTAGCCCGGCCTTTGCCTGTCGCTTCAGTTCTTCGATCTCATCATCCGCGAATTTCGGCAAAATGGGATCGTGCCGTGCCGTCGCAAAGGCACAGCGTTTGGCAATCTCGACTGTGTTTTCTAACGCCTCAGGCAAATCAGCGAACAGCGTGGCCATCTCGGAAGGCGTCTTGAAATAATGCTGTGCCGTCAGTTTTCGTCGCGGCGCTTGCTGGTCGACGTAAGCACCATCTGCAATACAGATCAGCGCATCATGCGCTTCGTACATCTTTTGGTCGGGAAAATAGACATCGTTGGTTGCCACAAGCGGCAGCGCTTTGTCATAGGCCAGTTTGATCGTCCCGGCTTCGGAAGCTTGCTCGGCCTCGGGCAGCTGCCCGGTCTCCGTCGGATGACGCTGAAGCTCGATATAAAGCCGCTCAGGGTAAGTCGCATTCAAGGCATCGACGAAATTGGCGGCTTTTTCGGTTTGGCCCGCGCGCAGCATTCGACCCACTGGCCCGTCAGGACCGCCCGAGAGGCAGATAAGGCCTTCGCGATGCTTTGTCAGATCTGCCATCGTGACATGCGGCCAATCAGACTCGCGCAGGTAAAGCGCGGAGTTTAGCTTCATCAAGCTTTCGTAGCCCGCACGGCTTTGCGCCAGCAGCACGATTGGGGCGGGGCGAAGCGGAGCCGCGCCGGGCGCAGGGGGTTCGTAGGCGACGTCGATCTGGCAGCCAACGATTGGCTGGACACCCGCATCAAGCGCAGAAACTGAAAATTCGAGCGCCGCAAACATGTTGTTGGTGTCGGTCACCGCAATTGCGGGCATGCCGGCTTTTTCACAGAACCCGGGCAGCTTTTTCAGACGCATCGCGCCTTCCAAAAGCGAATATTCCGTGTGAACGCGAAGATGAATGAATCGGGGTTGGTTGCTCATAGCCGCCAACGTATTTTGTGTTGGCAAAGTCGGAAAGGGCGAACCGTCAGGTAATGCAAGTTTCTGGTGCGAGGTTCTTCCTGTTCGTCAGAGGCTAATTTTTCCAGCAGATCAACAGAACAACGCTTAGACTCTGGACGCATTCCGTTTTCAAAAATATCAGAACAATTCGTTCGGAATTTTTCTACTTGCCAAATAAGGTCGCCATCGCGTCCAATCACTGAAGGTTCATGGGCGCGTGCTCTCTACGCCGCATCGACGGCACGACAGGCCCTTGTACTAAGAGTAACGCGGCGGGATATCAGATGACGATCAAGTTTTCTCTCAACGGGGAAACTGTCGCAGTCGACACAGCGCCCACAGTGACGTTGCTCGATTGGCTGCGCGAGAACCGTGGACTGACGGGTACCAAAGAAGGGTGCAACGAGGGCGACTGCGGCGCGTGTACGGTGATGATCACCGACGAAAACGGCGCGCGTGCATTGAATGCCTGCATTCTGTTTTTACCGCAACTTCATGGGAAATCCGTTCGCACCGTCGAAGGAATGTCAGGCCCTGATGGCGCTATGCATCCTGTTCAATCTGCGATGGTGGAAAAGCACGGAAGCCAGTGTGGTTTCTGCACGCCGGGCTTTGTCGTGTCGATGGCTGTGGGGCATCTGAATGGCCGCACGGACCATGACAACGTTGTTGCCGGCAACCTTTGCCGGTGCACCGGATACGCCCCGATTGTTCGCGCTGCCGAAGCCGCCGAAGGCGCGGATGTTCCAACGTGGATGACCGATGAAGCGCCAAGCGTTGAGGCGCTTGGCTATGCGCCTGAGACGGCAGACGAGCTTGCGACGTGGTACGAAGCCCATCCGAAAGGCACATTGATCGCAGGGGCAACGGATGTCGGGCTTTGGGTGACAAAGGGGTTGAAAGACCTTGGCGACGTTGCGTTTCTTAACCGTTGCCGTGATCTGCAATCCATCTCCGTTGGGGACGACACGATCAACATCGGCGCTGGCGTCACGATGGCCACGCTGCTTCCACTTCTGCGCGAAACCCACCCGTCTTACGCGGAAATGGTGCGCCGCTACGGGTCTGAGCAGGTTCGGCAAGCCGCAACAATCGGTGGCAATGTCGCCAACGGCTCGCCCATCGGCGACAACCCACCCGCTTTGATCGCGCTGAAGGCCACGATGGATTTGCGGAAAGGCGACAGCCGACGCACAATTCTGGTCGAGGATTTCTTCCTTGAATACGGCAAACAAGATCGCGCACCCGGCGAATTTGTCGAAGGGATCACCATCCCCAAATCGGCGCCCAACTTGCGCTGCTACAAGATCTCCAAGCGGTTCGATCAGGACATTTCGGCCGTCTGCGGTTGTTTCGATGTAACGGTGGCGGGCGGTGTCGTTGCCGATGTGCGTGTCGCGTTCGGCGGCATGGCCGGAACGCCGATGCGCGCCAAAAACGTTGAGGACGCTCTTTTGGGTCAACCTTGGACGCAGGCAACTATCGAGCAGGCGATGGCAAAGTTCGAGCAGGATTTCACACCGATGTCAGACATGCGCGCCAGCGCGGACTATCGATTGCAAACCGCACAGAACATGTTGCAGCGGTATTTCCTCGAACTTTCCGGCGAGTCGGTCTCTGTTCTTGAGGTGCAGCCATGAGCGTTTCAAAGCCACTTCCTCATGACGCGGCCGCACTCCATGTGACTGGGCAGGCGCGCTATATCGACGATCTCCCGCTTCCAAAGAACGCGCTCCATCTGGCCTTTGGAACGTCCGCGATTGCACGTGGAACCATCACGTCGCTTGATCTGGACGCGGTGCGCACCGCCGAGGGTGTTGTCGCTGTTTTGACGGCAGAGGATCTGCCGCACCACAATGATGTGTCGCCTTCGCCAAGCCCCGAGCCGTTGCTGTCTGAAGGTAGCGTTCACTTTGTTGGGCAGCCGATCTTCCTTGTTGTTGCTGAAACGCATTTGCTGGCGCGCAAAGCCGCCAAGCTGGCAAGAATCGACTATGATGAGCATCCTGCGATCCTGACAATTGATCAGGCGATGGACGCCAAAAGCCATTTTGAAGATGGCCCGCGTATCTATCAAAAGGGCGACGCCGCAAGTGCCATCGAAAACGCGGCACACAAGGTACACGGCGTTTTCGAAATTGGGGGTCAGGAGCACTTTTATCTTGAGGGGCAGGCTGCCGCTGCCCTTCCGCAGGAAGGTGGCGACATGGTCGTCCACTCTTCGACCCAACACCCAACGGAAATCCAGCACAAAGTGGCCGAAGCGCTGGGCGTGCCCATGAATGCAGTGCGCTGTGAAGTGCGCCGTATGGGGGGTGGGTTTGGCGGCAAGGAAAGCCAGGGCAATCACCTCGCCGTTTCCTGTGCAGTTGCCGCCGCCTTAACCGGGCGTCCGTGTTCGATGCGGTATGATCGGGACGACGACATGATCATTACCGGAAAGCGCCATGATTTCCGTATTTCCTACACCGTCGGCTTTGATGATGCCGGCCGCATAGAAGGTGTTGATTTTCTGCAACTTTGCCGTTGTGGCTGGTCGATGGATTTATCGCTGCCCGTGGCAGACCGCGCCATGCTGCACGCCGACAATGCCTACAACTTGCCGAACATCCGGATTGAGTCGCATCGTCTGAAAACCAACACGCAATCGGGCACTGCGTTTCGCGGATTTGGCGGACCACAAGGCATGGTCGGAATTGAGCGTGTTCTGGATCACGTTGCCCACGCCGTTGGTCGCGATCCCTTGGAAGTACGCCGCGACAATTACTATCGGGCGATGGACAGCGACGGCCCGGTACAAACCACACCATACCATATGCCGGTTGAAGATTTTATCCTGCACGACATGACAGACGCGTTGGTGGCGTCATCCAACTACGTTGCACGGCGGGCACACATCAAAGACTGGAACGCAAACAACCCGATCCTGAAAAAGGGCATCGCGCTTACGCCGGTCAAGTTTGGCATCAGCTTCACACTCACCCACCTTAATCAGGCAGGCGCGCTGGTTCACGTCTATCAGGACGGTTCGATACATATGAACCATGGCGGTACCGAAATGGGACAGGGTCTGTTCCAGAAGGTTGCCCAGGTCGCAGCTGCGCGCTTTGGCGTGGATGTGTCGCGGGTCAAGATCACCGCGACTGATACCGGGAAAGTCCCGAATACATCCGCCACGGCGGCATCCTCGGGTTCTGATCTGAACGGTATGGCGGTGAAAGCGGCCTGCGATACGATCCGCGCGCGACTGGCGGACTTCGTGGCTGAACGCGCGGGTCTGGATGCAAGTGAGGTGCGTTTTGAAGACGGTCAGGTCATCGTTGGCACCGAAAGCCACGCCTTTGATGCCGTCATAGCCGATGCCTACATGAATCGGATCAGTCTCAGCGCGACGGGCTTTTACAAGACGCCCAAGATTGTTTGGGATCGGATCAAAGGAACCGGGCGTCCGTTCTTCTATTTCGCATATGGCGCCGCTGTGACTGAAGTCGTGATCGACACATTGACGGGGGAAAATCGCATCCTTCGTGCCGACATTCTGCATGATGCGGGCGCGTCCCTAAATCCGGCGCTCGACATAGGTCAGGTCGAAGGCGGGTATGTCCAAGGAGCAGGATGGCTCACCACCGAGGAACTTGTTTGGGATGATGCCGGACGACTGCGGACGCACGCGCCCTCGACATACAAGATCCCGGCCTGCTCTGACCGACCTGATATTTTCAACGTCGCGCTTTGGGACGGAGAAAACCGGGAAGACACGATTTATCGCTCTAAAGCTGTTGGCGAACCTCCCCTGATGCTTGGTATCTCGGCGCTGATGGCCCTAAGCGATGCAGTGGGCGCGTGCGGAGAGGGCTACCCCGCTCTCGACGCGCCCGCGACTGCTGAAACGATTTTGATGGCCGTCAATCGGGTGTCGGAATGAGCTTTGATCTTGAAAAACTGCGTGCTTTGGTTGGCGATCATGCTCGCGTTGCGCGCGTTGTCGTTGCCGAAACGCGCGGGTCGGTTCCGCGCGAAGTTGGCGCGGCGATGTACGTTTTTGATCAGGGCATCGCGGGTACAATCGGCGGGGGAGCTTTGGAATTTGAAGCCATCGAAACCGCCAAAACCGCCTTGGCCAATGGAGCAGACCGTCTCGAAACGAAACCGCTTGGCCCTGCGCTTGGCCAATGCTGCGGTGGCGCGGTCACGCTTTTGACCGAGGTTTGGGACAGACCGAGGCTAGATGGATTTACGGGTTCGATCGTCGCGCGCTCAATGCCGGGGAAGTCCGACGACATGCCGCTTGGTGTGAGCCGTGTTCTGGCAGCCGCGCGCGGCCAAGGTGAAACACCGCAAGCCCAAGTGATATCCGGTTGGATGGTTGAACCTTTGAGCGCGCCCAAACGCGAAATTTGGATCTGGGGCGCAGGGCACGTCGGTCGGGCGCTCGTTGCGACATTGGCGCCGTTGCCGGATGTCGCAATCCGATGGGCCGACAGCAGAGCCAATGAGTTTCCGGCCACGTTGCCCGCAAATGTTGAAACGCTCATCGCCGAGAACCCAGCAGATTTGGTGTCGCTCGCGCCCGCGCATGCAGAGCATCTGGTTTTGACTTTCTCGCACGCGCTCGATCTTGAGATATGTCACCGCGTGCTTTCACGTCCGTTTCGGATGCTGGGTTTGATCGGGTCAGAGACGAAGCGCGCGCGGTTTAAATCCCGTTTGATTGCGCTGGGCCATACACCGGAACAGATTGCACGGATCGACTGCCCGATCGGGGATCCGAGCCTTGGAAAACACCCGCATGCCATCGCGCTTGGTGTTGCAACCGAGATTTTGAAACGCCAGGAAAAAGGGACTGCCAGAATGGAACGAACGGCATGACCAATGAACCGCTACTGAATATACAAGGCCTGCGCAAAGCTTACCCGGGGGTTGTGGCAAACGATGACGTTTCGTTCGCCGTCGGGAAGGGCGAAGTGCACGCGCTTTTGGGTGAAAACGGCGCTGGGAAATCGACGCTGGTGAAGATGGTCTATGGGTTGGTCAAACCGGACATCGGAACCATGACTTTTGACGGCGCAGCCTATACACCCGGAAGCCCGCACGAAGCGCGCTCAACCGGCGTGGCGATGGTGTTCCAGCATTTCTCTTTGTTCGAGGCATTGGACGTGGCGGAAAACGTTGCGCTCGGGATGGAAAATCCGCCACCGATGGGCCAGCTTGCTGCGCGTATCCGTGAAGTGAGCGAAGAATACGGGCTCCCGCTTGATCCAAATCGTCTTGTCGGCGACTTGTCGGCGGGCGAGCGTCAACGCGTCGAAATCATTCGCTGTCTTCTGCAGGATCCGAAGCTTTTAATTATGGATGAACCGACCAGTGTTCTGACGCCGCAAGAAGTGGAGATTCTTTTCCAAACGCTGCGCCAGCTGCAATCTGAAGGCACCTCAATCCTTTATATCAGCCACAAACTCGAAGAGATCCGAGCGCTTTGCGATGGCGCGACGATCCTCCGACTTGGCAAGGTTGTTGGCAGTTGTGACCCGCGTGAAAAATCCGCGCGCGAGCTGGCGGAATTGATGGTCGGGACCGAGTTGAAAACACCCACCGTCGCGTCCCACGATTTGGGGCAGGTCGCGCTTTCGCTAACCAATCTCTCGGTTGCTTCTTCAAACCCGTTTGGAACATCGCTGAAAGACGTGTCGCTTGATGTTCAGGCCGGTGAGGTTCTCGGCATTGGCGGCGTTGCAGGCAACGGTCAGGACGAGCTTTTGGGCGCTTTGTCTGGCGAGCTTTTGTCGACGCCGGAGTCGGTGAAGTTTAACGGCAATCCAATTGGCCACCTGGGGCCAAACGAGCGCCGCACACTCGGAGTTTTGGCAGCACCCGAAGAACGGCTTGGCCATGCCGCGGCACCCGACATGAGTTTGATCGAAAACGCCGCACTGACGGCAAACATCCGCAAGAACATGGTTAAGAACGGGTTTCTGGATTGGGGCAAGGCAAAGGCCTTTGCCGAAACCGTCATCAAGGAGTTCGACGTTCGCACGCCGGGGTCAGGCAATGCAGCGCGCGCACTTTCCGGCGGCAATCTGCAGAAGTTCGTGATCGGTCGCGAGATACTTCAAAGCCCCGATGTCTTGGTTGTGAACCAGCCGACATGGGGTGTTGATGCAAGTGCTGCAGCGTCCATTCGGCAAGCGTTGCTTGATTTGGCGTCCGAGGGGGCTGCAATCATTGTGATCAGCCAAGACCTTGATGAACTTATGGAAATCTCGGGTCGCTTCGCGGCTTTGAACGAAGGCAGGCTGTCCGAACCACGCTGTACGATCGGTCTGACAATCGATGAAATTGGACTGATGATGGGCGGCGCGCACGGTATGGAAGTCGCGCACACACATCAAAGCGAGGGCGCGGTATGATCACTTTAGAGAAACGACCAACCCCGTCCAAGCTATGGTCCTATTTGACCCCGATCGTCGCGGTCATAGCGACGATGATCGCCGGCGGCATCATGTTTGGTTTCCTCGGGAACGATCCCGTTGCCGCCATCCGCACAATTTTCTGGGATCCGATCTTTGGCGAGTTTGCATTCTACTATCGTGGGCAACTTCTGGTGAAAGCCGGGCCGCTGATCCTGATCGCTATCGGTCTTTCTATGGGGTTCCGCGCAGGCATCTGGAACATCGGAGCCGAGGGCCAGTACATAATGGGCGCGATTTTTGCTGCCGCCGTTGGGCTTGCATTTTACCCGATGGAAGCGCGGTGGTTGATCTTTCCTCTGATGGTTGTCGCAGGTGCGGTGGGTGGCATTCTTTGGGCCATGATCCCCGGTATCCTCAAAACCAAATTCAACACCAATGAAATTCTCGTTTCGCTCCTTCTGGTCTATGTCGCGGAATCCATTTTGGCGTCGGTATCACTTAGCCTGCTTCGAAACCCAGATGGGGCAGGGTTCCCCGGCTCCAGAAACCTGCGGCAGTATGAAAGCTCTGCGAACAATGAGTTAATCGCCGGGTGGGGGATGCATTGGGGTGTCGTTGCTGCATTCATCGCAGTGATCTTTGCCTACATTCTGCTCAGCCGTCATATCATGGGGTTCAACATTCGGTTGACCGGTGAAAGCCCGCGCGCGGCGCGGTTTGCTGGAGTTAATCCAGATCGGCTTGTTCTGTTCTGTCTGGGCCTTTCGGGCGCGCTTGCAGGGCTTGCTGGCATGTTCGAAGTCACCGGCCCCGCCGCGCAGATCAGCATTGATTTCAACGTCGGATACGGCTTCACGGCGATCATTGTTGCGTTCCTCGGTCGCCTGCATCCCATCGGGATCTTGCTGGCAGGCATGCTGATGGCGCTGACTTACATCGGGGGTGAGGCGGCTCAGGCTTCGCTCGGCCTTCCGGCGGCTGCCATTCAGGCGTTCCAGGGAATGCTTTTGTTTTTCCTACTCGCATTCGACGTTCTGACGAACTTCCGGGTGCGCTTTGGCCGCGAGGTTACAGCATGAGCAAGCTGATTTTCCGCAAGATCAATAAAATAGAAATCCCGAAAAAGGGAGGCGCGTAATGGACCTGTCCTCAATCAATCCTATCCTGCTTATTGCTTCGCTTATGGTGGCCTCAACACCCATCCTTTTGGCGGCAATCGGCGAAATGGTTGCCGAGAAATCCGGGGTGCTGAACCTTGGTGTCGAAGGCATGATGATCGTTGGCGCCATCTGCGGGTTTGCAACCGCTGTTGAAACCGGCTCGCCTTTCATTGGATTTATCGCAGCGGCAGCTGGCGGTGCGATCCTGTCCCTGATCTTCGGCTTTCTGACCCAATATCTGTTGTCAAATCAGGTCGCGACGGGTCTTGCCCTTACGCTCTTTGGATTGGGGCTTTCCAGCCTTATGGGTCAAAGCTATGTGGGCATCAAACCACCCGCGACCGAGAAGCTCGACATTCCGCTTTTGTCTGACATACCCGCGATTGGACCGATGCTCTTTAATCATGACATCTGGGTGTACGTCTCGCTTGCGCTTGTCGCGGCCGTCTGGGCGTTTTTGAAATACACGCGAGGCGGATTGATATTGCGCGCGGTCGGCGAAAGCCACGATGCAGCGCATGCCTTGGGCTATAACGTGATATTCGTGCGCCTTGCCGCCATCGCTTTTGGTGGCGCCTGCGCCGGGCTTGGCGGGGCATATCTTAGCCTCGTGCGTGTCCCGCAATGGACTGAAGGCATGACCGCAGGCGCGGGCTGGATCGCGTTGGCCATTGTTGTATTTGCATCTTGGCGCGCAGGTCGCGTGCTGCTTGGTGCTTATCTTTTCGGCGGTATCACAGTGTTACAGCTGAACTTGCAGGCGGCAGGGGTGGCAATTCCAGTCGAACTCTTGTCCATGTCGCCATACCTGATAACCATCCTCGTGCTGGTTATCATCTCGTCCGATCGAAACCGTGCGGCGCTTAATGCTCCGGCATCACTCGGGCGGGCATTCCACGCCTCGCATTGAGGCAATTCGTGTCAAATGGGGAGTTACACATGAAAAAAAGAACCTTTCTCGCGGGCGTAGCAGCGACCGCACTTGCCACGGCGGCCTTTGCGGGCAGCCACGGCGATGGACCTGTCAAAGTCGGCTTCGTCTATGTCGGCCCGATCGGTGACGGCGGATGGACTTACGAGCACCATCAAGGCTTGCTTGCCGTCGAAGAGGCCTTCGGCGACAAAGTCGAAACCGTCTATCAGGAAAATGTACCAGAAGGTGCAGACGCTGAACGTGCGATGACACAGATGGCGCTTCAGGGCGCTGACCTGATCTTCACGACATCGTTTGGATATATGGACCCGACCATCAACGTCGCATCCAAGTTTCCAAACGTGAAATTCGAGCACGCGACAGGCTATAAGCGCTCGGACAACGTCTCGACCTATTCAGCACGCTTCTATGAAGGTCGTGCAGTTCAGGGCCACATCGCGGGCAAGATGACTAAGACGAACAAAATCGGTTACATCGCGTCTTTCCCGATCCCGGAAGTTATCCGCGGGATCAACTCGGCTTATATTCACGCCAAGAAAGTGAACCCAGATGTCGAGTTCTCGATTGTTTGGGCCTACACTTGGTTTGATCCTGCAAAAGAAGCCGATGCGGCCAAAGCCCTGATCGAAAACGGCGCGGATGTGATCTTGCAGCACACCGATTCAACGGCTCCACAAGCGGCTGCACAGACCGCCGGCAACGTCGTCACTTTTGGTCAGGCGTCGGATATGGGCGAATATGCTCCGTTCCCGCGCGTGTCTTCGATCATCGACAATTGGGGTCCTTACTACGTTCAGCGCGTTCAGGCGGTCATGGATGGCACTTGGGCAAGCGTCGACACATGGGACGGTATCGGACCGGGCATGGTTGGCATCGGCGAGATTTCTGATGCGGTTCCGGCAGACGTTAAGGCCGAAGCCGAAGCCCTTCGTGATTCTCTTGCATCGGGCGAATACCACGCGTTCACCGGCCCAATTAACAAGCAGGACGGTTCCGCTTGGCTCGCCGCAGGCGAAACAGCCGATGACGGCACGCTGGCTGGCATGAACTTCTACGTCGAAGGTATCACGGCTGATATCCCGAACTAATCTCGGGATAATACCAACAGACAAAAGGCCGCCTTTGGGCGGCCTTTACTTTTCGGTGTCGGGCAGGCGTAGTTGCCAAAAGAAAAGGACACGCAAAATGAAAACCATTTCCGGCAAAGACGTCTCTTCATTTAGTTTTGGAACGATGCAGTTCGGGCAAAATGCTGACGAACAAGCCAGTGGCGAAATGTATGCTGCATGTCGCGCGTCCGGGATAAACTTCTTTGACACCGCGCACGCATACACGGGCGGCAATTCCGAGAAAATTCTTGGTTCGTTGGCCGCATCTGAGCGGGATGATGTTTTTATCGCGACGAAATGCGCCGAAAGCACCATAGCCAAACCCGAGCGGATCGAAGCCGAATTTGCCGAAAGCCGACGTCGTCTTGGAATGGATACTGTCGATCTTCTTTATTTGCATCGCTGGGATGAAACGACGCCGTTGGAAGACACGTATGAAGTGATCGCACGTTGGGTCAAAGAGGGTTCCGTGCGCCACGTCGGGGTTTCCAATTATGCGGCCTGGCAAATCATGAAAACACGACGCGTGGCGCAAGATCTTGGCATCGACATTCAGTTCATTCAGCCGATGTACAACCTTGTGAAGCGTCAGGTTGAAGTCGAGATTCTGCCGATGGCAATTTCAGAGGGGTTCGCGGTCTGTCCTTACTCACCGCTTGGGGGTGGATTGCTGACTGGGAAATATGCAAATGGCGGTGGCGGGCGTCTTGAAGACGTCGAAATGTACGCAAAGCGTTATTCGCAGGATTGGATGTATCAAACAGCCGCCGGACTTTCAGAAGTTGCGGCTGATGTGGGCGTGCCGTCTTCGACCCTCGCTGTTGCGTGGGCCGCGCGGCACAAAGGTGTATTTGGACCCATTATCTCGGCGCGATCTGCTGAGCAGTTGCAGCCATCGCTCGCCGCAATGGAGTATCAACTTTCTGACGAGCTTTATGCGCGGATAACTGACTTGTCCCCGGCTCCGCCGCCAGCAACAGATCGCCTTGAGGAAGCTAAGTGACATATGTGTTGTCAAAGTAACTTAATGACAATATACTTGTCATTTTGATAGCAAGGCGCGCACAATGGATCCATTTGGCACTCAAGCATTTGTTTTATTGAAGAAATTGCAGCAAGCCTCTGGATTGATCAGTCAAAAGAGACAAGCCGCAGCGAAGTCCCTTGGCTTGACGGGCGCAGAATATGCTGTCCTGGAACACATTGTTCGCGAAGGGCCCTCAACTGTTCCAAACATTGCGCGCGCGCAGAACGTATCGCGGCAACATGTCCAGATTCTAAGTGACGCCCTTGCAAGAAAATCGCTCGCAGACTTTACCGACAATCCCAAACACCTGCGGTCGCGGCTTTTGGAAGCCACCGAAGATGGCGAGCGCCAATTCACCCGCGTGGCCGCCGCCGAGGGTAGGATCATTCAGTCACTTGCCGAGTCGCTTGACGAAAAGGATGTCGCAAAAACGCTCGGCGTCATCGAAGAGATCTGCGACGCATTGAAAAGGTCAGAGCGTTGAAGGTTATCATTATTGGGGGAGGTGTCGCCGGAATTACAGCCGCGGCAGAGCTTGCTGGCGATGCAGAAGTGACCGTTCTGGAGAGCGAAGCCGCGCTTGGCTATCACGCGAGCGGGCGCTCGGCGGCGATGTTCGAAAAGAACTATGGCAATGACGTTATTCGGGCGTTGAACCGAGCTTCCGAGGTCGCGCTGCGCGAAGCCGGTGTCCTTGGGCCACGCGGCATCATGCTTGTCGCTCGCGCTCAGGACAGCGCACAGTTTCATGCCGACGTCGCTGACATGAATATGGAAGTGATCGACATTGGGCGTGCAAACGAAATGGTTCCGATCTTGTCGCCCGGAGTTGAACTGGCGGCTCAAATTGCAAGCGCTGAAGACCTCGACACGGATCTTTGGATTCAAAGTCAGGCAAGACGCGCGCGCGCAACTGGTGCGGAAATCATCACGGGCGCAAAGGTGACGGCCATTAAACGGGAAATGGATTGGGTCGTCACAACAAATGACAGGATGCATCGCGCAGACATCATTGTGAACGCGTCAGGTGCATGGGCAGATCAGGTTGCGGAAATGGCAGGGGTTCGGCGCATTGGACTTCAGCCATTTCGCCGGTCGATGGCGCGGGTGCCTGCCCCCGACGGGCATGATGTGCGGACTTGGCCGATGTTATTTGGGCCCGGCGAAAGCTGGTATGCCAAGCCGGACGCGGGCAGCTGGCTTATATCGCCTGCTGAAGAAGACCCTGTCGAACCGATGGATGCCTGGGCAGATGATATGATCCTTGCCGAAGGGGTCGCGCGATATCAGGAATTTGTGGTCCCGGAAGTTACTCGCGTCGAAGCAAATTGGGCGGGTCTGAGAACGTTTGCGCCGGACCGGACACTCGTGATCGGTCAAGATGCGACGCAGGCAAACTTCTTTTGGCTTGCAGGGCAGGGCGGGTACGGATTTCAGACGTCGCCCGCCGCCGCGCGTCTCACAGCGGATCTTATATTTGGGCGAGAATCTTCGCTTGTGCCAGAAATTGTGGCGCGACTCTCGCCGAAACGCTTTGGCTGAATATCAGGCGAAATCAGGGTTGTAGGAAACGCGCTCGCGCATTTTATATCGTGGCGCCGGGTAATCCGCGAACTTCGGCGCAAAATCAGGGAACGTCTTGCGCAGGTCCTCACGCACAGTCTGTGGCGCGACTTTGAGTGTATCCTTGTTTGGTAAGAAGCTCTCTACCGGCAATCCATTGGCGCAGAACACTTGGTGCTCGTCGAAGACAACGTTGTAGTAGGTGACTTCTTCCGGTGCGCGATCGATGAAACTGCTGTCGTTCAGACCAACGATATCTCGAGCGGGGACGAGGCAGTTTTCGCCATCTTCTTCGTCAAGCAACCGCCAGCCCGGAATGAGCAAGCGATGCGCAGCGCCGACAGAAACGTCGCGTTGCGGCATCATCGGTCCGATGGCGCGCGATCTCAGAACGATCGGGGCGAGCGAGGGGTCAGCCGCGATTTCAGCGGCGGTAATTGTCTTTGTCCAGATCATGCGAACCGGTTGAAGACCATTGTCGCGTGTAACCACCAGGTCGCCAGCGCGAATGAACTCGACACGTCGCGCGCCGCAAGGTGTTCTTAGGTTGGCTCCCGCACAAAGGCCGGTCGCCCCTGCTTTGTCCAAAGGCGTGGCATCAGTAATTTTGGCAACAACGGTCATTCGCGCATTCCCTTTCGCACGACGGATTTCTTTAAACCCCACCGTAAATTAAATTGTGACGCAAATAGGGACAGGTCGTGTTGAATCCGGGGTCTGATCCTATTCCTAGGACAAATCCGTTTCCAAATCGTGAACAATCGATTGCCGCAGAAGGGGTCGGCAGACACTTGCGCGAAACAGATCGGACGGTTGGCAAAAACTGTCTTAAGCCTGCCGGTTGGGTCGGTCGGCCTGAGGCGCGCGCATTTCTTCGATGATGGCGCGCGCTGCCGCGCCGGGATCGGAGGCCCGATGGATGGGTCGTCCGACAACAACGTGATCCGCACCGTTCGAAATGGCTTCGGCGGGCGTCATGACTCTTTTCTGATCGCCAAGCTCTGCACCGACGGGTCGTACTCCGGGGGTCACAATCAAACGGCCCTCAGATTCGGACAAAACACGGATTGCGCTTGCTTCTTGCGGTGAGGCAATAACACCGTGGGCCCCAGCCTCGAATGCGCGGGCGGCACGTTCCACTACCAAATCAGGGATGGCACCGCTTTTGATCTGGGCCGCGTCTAAATCTGCACGATCCAGCGACGTCAGAACGGTGACCGCCAAAATCTTCAATCCGCTTCCTTCAGCACCCTCGCGCGCCGCGCGGACGACATGGGGATCCCCATGCACGGTAAGAAAATCCAGATCGAACTGCGCCAAACCTCGCACCGCCGCCTCAACCGTCGCGCCAATATCAAAGAGCTTCATATCAAGGAAAATGCGCTTGCCCTGCTCTGCTTTGAGTTCATTGGCAACGGCAAGCCCGCCGCCGGTCAGCATCCCCAGACCGATTTTGTAAAACGACACTGCATCGCCAAGCTGGCGTGTCATCTCAAGCGCTTGAACCGCATTGGGAACATCAAGCGCAACTATCAATCGGTCATCGGCTGGCGTCATTACTGGTGGCTCCTCATCTGTGTGTCTGTTCCCTGATTGAAGCGTGACGATCCGTCAACCCCGACCCCTTGCGAGCTTCGAACTTGATCCCCACATATTGCGCGAGGCCCGAACCTTCGCATGCCGCAAAGCGGGTGCAACTTTGACCCGGGCGCTTGATGAGAAGGAGAGAACGATGGACTTAGAGAAGTTCACCGAGCGATCACGTGGCTTTTTGCAGGCCGCTCAAACGATCGCCATGCGGGAAAACAACCAGAAACTGGTTCCCGAACATTTGCTGAAAGCATTGATGGATGACGATCAGGGTCTTGCGACCAATCTGATCAAAAGCGCGGGTGGCTCGCCGTCGCGTGTTAATGAAGCGGTTGATATCGCGCTTTCAAAACTGCCCAAAGTCACCGGCGATGCTGGCCAGACCTATATGGACCAGCAAACTGCAAAGGTGTTGGATGAGGCCGCCAAAATTGCCAAGAAGGCCGGAGACAGTTTTATCCCTGTCGAGCGCATTCTGACGGCGTTGGCTGTCGTAAAATCCAAAGCCAAGGACGCGCTTGATGCGGGCGCTGTGACGGCACAGAAGCTGAACTCCGCGATCAACGACGTGCGCAAAGGGCGAACGGCCGACACGGCATCTGCCGAGGAAGGTTATGACGCGCTCAAGAAATACGCGCGTGACCTGACTGAAGCTGCGCGGGACGGAAAGATCGACCCGATCATCGGGCGAGACGAAGAAATTCGCCGTGCAATGCAAGTTCTGTCGAGACGCACCAAAAACAATCCGGTTCTGATAGGCGAACCCGGTGTTGGTAAAACGGCGATTGCTGAGGGCCTCGCCATGCGGATCGTCGACGGCGACGTGCCCGAATCATTGCGCAACAAGCAGCTTTTGTCGCTCGACATGGGCGCGCTTATTGCTGGTGCGAAATACCGGGGTGAATTCGAAGAGCGGCTGAAAGCAGTGCTGTCCGAAGTGACTTCCGCGGCTGGTGAAATCATCCTCTTTATCGATGAAATGCACACGCTTGTGGGAGCTGGCAAAGCTGACGGCGCTATGGATGCGTCGAATCTTTTGAAACCGGCTTTGGCGCGGGGTGAATTGCACTGCGTCGGCGCTACTACGCTGGATGAATATCGCAAGCACGTCGAAAAGGACGCCGCGCTCGCACGACGGTTTCAGCCGCTTTTGGTTGAGGAACCGACGGTCGAAGACACGATCTCCATTCTGCGCGGCATCAAGGAAAAGTATGAGCTGCACCATGGCGTGCGGATAAGTGACAGCGCTTTGGTGTCCGCCGCGACACTCAGCAATCGCTATATCACCGACCGTTTCCTGCCGGATAAAGCCATCGATCTGATGGACGAGGCCGCCAGCCGGTTGCGCATGGAAGTCGACTCCAAGCCGGAGGAGCTTGATGCGCTTGATCGCGATATCATGCAAAAGCAGATCGAAGCCGAAGCGCTTAAGAAAGAAGACGACAAAGCTTCGAAAGATCGGCTGGAGAAGATTGAGAAAGAGCTTTCTGATCTGCAACAACGTTCGTCCGAAATGACGGCGCAATGGCAGGCCGAACGCGACAAGCTGGAAGGCGCACGCAACCTCAAAGAGCAACTTGACCGAGCGCGCGCTGAACTGGATCAGGCCAAACGCGAAGGCAACCTGCAACGTGCGGGTGAGCTGAGCTATGGCGTCATTCCGGGGTTGGAGAAGCAGCTAGAATCCGCCGAAGCTCAAGAAGGCGACGTCATGGTCGAAGAAGCCGTGCGGCCCGAGCAAATCGCTGAAGTGGTCGAGCGCTGGACCGGAATACCGACGTCAAAGATGCTTGAAGGCGACCGTGAGAAACTTTTGCGCATGGAAGACCAGCTTGGTCGGCGGGTGATCGGACAGAAGGATGCTGTTCGCGCGCTTTCCAATGCTGTGCGCCGTGCGCGTGCGGGTCTGAATGACGAGGGGAGGCCGCTTGGCTCGTTCCTTTTCCTTGGGCCCACCGGCGTTGGTAAAACCGAACTGACGAAGGCTGTTGCCGAATTTTTGTTCGACGACGAAAGCGCCATGGTGCGTATCGACATGTCAGAGTTCATGGAAAAGCACGCAGTTGCCCGCCTGATTGGCGCGCCTCCCGGCTATGTTGGCTATGATGAGGGCGGTGTTTTGACCGAAGCTGTGCGACGCAGACCCTATCAGGTCGTGTTGTTTGACGAGGTCGAAAAAGCGCATCCCGATGTGTTCAATGTGCTGTTGCAGGTGCTTGATGATGGCGTTCTCACGGATGGTCAGGGCCGCACAGTGGATTTCAAGCAAACCTTGATCATCCTGACATCGAACCTTGGATCGCAGGCATTGAGCCAAATTCCTGAGAATGGGGATGCAAGTCAGGCGCGTCGCGATGTTATGGACGCTGTGCGCGCGCATTTCCGGCCTGAATTCCTCAATCGTCTGGATGAAACGGTGATCTTCGATCGTCTGAGCCGGGCCGATATGGACGGCATCGTCGATATTCAGCTCGCACGTCTGCACAAACGGTTGGGCAAGCAAAACATCGCGCTCGAACTTGATGAAGCGGCTCGGACATGGCTTGCGGACGAAGGATATGACCCGGTCTTTGGTGCCCGTCCGCTCAAGCGTGTCATCCAGCGCGCGCTGCAGGATCAACTTGCCGAGATGCTCTTGGCGGGTGACATCGGCGATGGCGACGTGGTGGCTGTAAGTGCAGGGAACGATGGATTGATCGTCGGCGATCGGGTCGCATCGTCGAACCGGCAACCGCCCGAAGATGCGGTCGTTCACTAATTGAGAAAGCCCCGCTTCGGCGGGGCTTTTTCGTGGTGTTTCCATCCGGCGCATATGGTTGCGTTTCGCCCGATTCTATGAAATTTATAAGTTACGGTAACTTTAAAGTTTCATAGATTGATGCTCAGAGACTTTCAGCCAAACCCCAGAACCGAAGCCGCGCTGGATGCTTTGGGTAATTCAGTGCGCCGCGACATCGTGCGATTGCTGGCAAAAGGGCCAATGGCCGCAGGCGAAGTCGCAAGTCATTTCCCGATCAGCCGCCCCGCCGTTTCCAAACATCTCCGCACCCTTGAGGCCGCCGCGATCATTGCGCATGAGACGCGCGGAAACCGAAACATCTATCGCCTCGATCAAACAGGGTTCGCACAGGCCTCCGGCTGGCTTGATGCGTTTTGGTCGGAAGCCTTTCAGCGCATGGCAATGGTGGCCGAAAACACAGATGAACGGGGCTTAGGATGAACGAGCCATTCGTCAAATCCGTCCGAATGAGATGCTCAAAAGCCCATGCTTTCGCGACATTCACCCATAAGATCGATCTGTGGTGGCCGCGCAGTCACCGCAAATTCGAAAACTCGAAGCTTAGCCTCCAGCCCCATGAGGGCGGGCTCTTTATCGAGCATGCAGTGTCGGGCGAAGCTGTCGAATTTGGGCGCGTGACGCATTGCGACCCACCTCATGAAATCTCGCTGACGTGGAACCCTGGCAAGATCACGCATCCAACGGACGTCACCATCAGCTTTGTCACAGATGGGGATGGAACTTTGGTCAAAGTCGTTCACCGCGAAGGCCAAAGCGAACTTGGCGAACACTGGAACGACCGCGTCGTCTTGTTCACCAAAGGTTGGAACGCAGTGTTCGAGGCGTTGACGACACAATGCGAAGTGATCTCAGACAACAAAGCAATAGACTAAAGGAAACGGAGAAATGGGATTTGAATTCGGAGCGCTCAACTGGTTGGCAATATTGGCAAGCATCATCGTCGGTCAGGTTTTTCTGACAGTTTGGTTCGCTGTTGTTTTCGCTGATCCGTGGGCAAAGGCTTATGGGGCAGCGGACAAAGCCGCGCACGCCAAAGACATTCCTGGCTACACTTACGGCATCGGCCTAATCTGCATGATCCTGTTAAGCGTCGGCCTCGCGCTCTTTCAAAATGCGCTGGGCATCGCCTCGATTGGCGGCGCTTTGGCCAGCGGCCTGCTGATCGCGATCTGTTTTTGCGGCGCGACGATCCTGCCGGGCTATGCGTTCCTGCGGAAAATCGATGCTGCGCTTATCGCGGCCGGCAGTCAGATGTCGGTCATCCTTGTTGTCTCGATCATCCTCGCGCTCTGGAAATGAGTTTTTGCACAATCAAAAAAGCCCCGCTGGATTGCAGCGAGGCTTTTGAATTCCAATGACGACGCTTTATTAAGCTGTCTGATCGTCGACTTTTGCGTCCGGCGCGTTCTTGGCAACTGACTTCACACCATTTTCGCGTGCGGACGTGCTTTCATAGCTTTCCGATGTGCCAATAACCTGACCGTTGGAGGCTTTGAGATTGAAACGCGCCTTGCCCGCTTTCGTCTCGCGGCGCTCAAAACGTGCATCGTTCTGGCTGTTCTTGCGAACGGATTCGATGCCGTTCATGCAGCTTGGTTTGCGCTTGTAGCCTTCGCTTGCCAGAATGATTTGGCCGTTTCCAGCCTTCAGACGAAACCGAAACTCTCCAGCCTTGTCTTTATAAACTTCGAACTTCCCTGCCATGGTGTAGTCTTCCTTTTTAGATGAAGCGTTGTAATGACACGTTTTTGTAAATGGAAACTTTCCAAAAAATAAACCGTTCATTCCGCCACAAAGCCAAACTGAGCGAATTTTCTTCCAACCGTCGCCTGAAAGACTCGGTTCGGAGATTTCTTGGGACTGGAAACAAAGCCAAGCATGCGTCTCTTATTGTCTCAAGAATGCTCGTTTCTTTCGGCAGAACTTCGCCCGTTCGTTCGAATTTGACGAATGAGACATGGCGTTGCCGCAATCTTTTCACATTCGATACCCAGTTTGAATGACATCAAGATCACAAGAAAACCAACCACCTCAGCATTTGGAAGCAGGCATCATGTCGACAGTACATCGCATCGCAGGACTGAAGATCTCCCGGGTCTCGGGCTCACAATCTGCCGAGGATCCGCTCGCGGATTTCTGGTCACCGAAAGACGCTCTGCCCGATCTCGAACCCGCAGAGGAAAAGCTTGATCGCCTGAAGCGGCAAATCTTCGCCTCTGATACCATCACTCTGAGTCATTCCTCTGCCATGGAAGACGTGTTTGACCCGAACCAGCGCGATGAACACAAGAATGGCACTGCGCGGGCCACTGTTTACGTCATGAACATGATCGTTATCGTTCTGGCGTTGCCGGTCGGGCTGGCGCTCTTGTTCTTCAACATCCTCTTTGGTGAAAATCTGCGGACGACGGCGCATATGATCGCATTGACCGGCATGGCCATGGCTTTGACGCAAACCGAAGCAGGCGCGCGCGTCTTCGGCTTTATCTAGTCCAGGAAAATCGCCCGAACCTCGTCAGGCAGGCTTTCGCATGCCCAAAGATAGGTGTGAATTGCGAAAACCACTGCACCTGTTTCTGGAAGGCGTGTGATCGTCTGGCGTTCTGAACGCAAGTAATTGGGTGCCTCAGTGGTGGGGCGATGACCATCCGCCTCGCGCCGTGGGTGAAAAAGCTCCGGACTGGCATAGGTCAAGGCATTCCCGCGCCACATCGGTTGCTCAACCTTCACCCCGTCAAACAACCGTTGAACCCGTCGCGAAATTTGATCGTCATATTCTGCCACCGGTTGGTGAATTGCCGGGAGCGGCTTGCCGATCTTCTCATGAAGCGTCCAACTCGCCGGAAAGCAAAGGATTGCAGCTGACAAAACGTGACCCGCGTCAGACGGCAGCAAAATGCAGATATCTTCCTGAACCAGCCGTCCGATTGTCAAAAGCGGCGCCTCGAACGAAATTGCGATTTTCACACCGTCAGGCCGGATCACGTCTGCATCTGTCACGTCATATCGCTTGTGATCAGAACAATGCGCCAGAACCAAATCCAAGCATTCCTGCGCCGCTGCCTCTGCGCTTGGCAGCATAGCGTGTACATCGCCGGACTTCGCTAAGATCAGTGCATCGCGCAGGGCCATTTGGTCGCCAAACGCATCATCGACCCGCAGCCAATCTCCCGGCTCCATCGGTGCCATGCCTGGCAATCTTCGCGCCTGAGGGGTGAGCCAAGTGACCTGTTCTAGAGAGCGTTGTAAGGCGATGCGCGTCATCCGATTCTCATAAATGTCCTTGCGATAGCGCGCCAGTGGTGTCGCCCTTGCCCATGCCAAATGTCGGTTTTCGGCCTGACCGCCAGCGAATTTCGTGACGAAGCTGGGGCGTGGAGGACGCTCGATGAACACGCACTACCGCGACACGCGCAAAATTGACCCCGGCAAAGGCCCGTTGCTTGGCGACAACACCCCAAATGATGCCGATCGTATTGAGATCGGACCGACCCAACTTGCCTTTCAAGAGTGGGAGGCCGCAGGGCTTGAATTGCCGGACCTTCAGGCAATGCGGAAATATCGCTGGAAGCGTCTCACCGACCATATTGTTCAACGCGGGTACGGTGGCCTCTTGGTCTTCGATCCTCTCAACATCCGTTATGCGACTGACAGCACCAATATGCAGTTGTGGAATACACATAACCCGTTTCGCGCGCTCCTTTTGTGCGCAGACGGTCATATGGTGCTCTGGGATTATAAAATCGCGCCGTTTCTCAGCAGCTTTAACCCGCTGGTAAAAGAGGTGCGCTCAGGGGCCGACTTTTTCTACTTTGATCGCGGCGACAAGGCCTATGACGCTGCCGAGTTGTTCGCCGCTCAAGTGCGCGACCTGATCAACGAGCATGGTGGTGGCGAGTTGCGTCTCGGTGTCGACAAGGCGATGATGCACGCATTTCGCGCGTTGTCCGCCGCCGGCTTCGACGTCATGGAAGGCGAAGAACTCACCGAAAAAGCGCGCTCGGTCAAAGGACCCGATGAAATCAAAGCCATGCGGTGCGCCAGCCACGCCTGTGAAAGCGCGGTAAAAGCCATGGAAGATTTCGCCCGTGCCGAGGTGCCCGGCGGCCGTGTCAGCGAAGACGACATCTGGGCGGTTCTCCATGCCGAAAACATCCGCCGTGGTGGAGAATGGATCGAAACACGCCTTTTGGCTTCTGGTCCGCGAACCAACCCTTGGTTTCAGGAATGTGGCCCAAGGCTTGCGCAAAACAACGAGATCATTGCCTTTGATACAGACCTTGTCGGCAGCTATGGAATTTGCGTCGATATCTCGCGCACATGGTGGATTGGCGACGAAAAACCTCGCCCTGATATGATCGAAGCCATGAAACACGGCCACGAACACATCATGACCAATATGGAGATGATAAAACCGGGCGCGCGGATCGAAGACATGATCGCGAACAGCCACCGGCTTGATCCCAAATACAACGCAAGGAAATACGGCTGCCTAATGCATGGGGTCGGGCTTTGCGATGAATGGCCGCTGGTCTCCTACCCGGACAAATACGTCCCCGGCGCGTTTGATTACGAACTGGAACCCGGGATGGTGCTCTGCGTCGAAGCGTTGATTGCCGAAGACGGTGGTGATTTCTCAATCAAACTGGAAGATCAGGTGCTCGTCACCGAAGACGGGTACGAAAACCTCACGGTTTACCCCTTCGATCCAGCGCTGATGGGCGAAACCTAAACCCGCACCACTTCATTTTTCTGCAAATACTCCGGTGAGCGCGAGGGGCCGCGCCCCTCGCCCAGCGCGACCGCGAAGCGGGCGCAAACCCTTATCCGTGATCCTTCATCAACCGCTGCTTCTGGCGGTTCCAATCGCGTTTGGCTTCAGTCTCGCGCTTGTCGTGTACCTTCTTGCCCTTCGCGATCCCGATTTTGACCTTCGCCATGCCGCGATGATTAAAATACATTACGAGCGGGACCAAGGTCATGCCCTTGCGCTGGGTGGCATTCCAAAGATCCGACAGCTCCTTTCGGGACACCAACAGCTTGCGCCGCCGCCGATCCTCGTGGCCGAACATCGCTTGCTCATAGGGCGCGATATAACTGTTCACGAGCCACAATTCGCCTTCATCCACCGCCGCATAGCTTTCCGCGATATTTGACTGACCCGTCCGCAGGGATTTCACTTCGGAACCCATCAACTGAATTCCGCACTCGATATCGCTATCGATTGCGTAGTCATACCGCGCCCGCCGGTTCTCGGCGATGACCTTATAGTTTGGGTTTTCAGCTGTCTTTGCCATAGCTGGATGGAGATAAGGTTTCCAACCGGCCAAGTCCAGCCCATGCACGCCTAACGGCGGCCACGCGCAAGAATATAAAGACCGGAGGCCACAATGATCGCGCTCCCAATAAGCATCTGGGGTTCAAGCGTTTCCCAAAACACAAGGACCCCCAGTCCGATCCCAAAGATCAGTCGCGTATAACGAAACGGCGTGACAGCCGAAACTTCGCCCGTGCGCATTGCCTGCGTAAGAGCAGAATAAGCGCAAACGCCCATAAACGTGGCAAGGGCAAGGCTGACACCGCCTTCAACGCCCGGCCAGACAAGCGGCGCGCCTTCATAGGCCCAAAACCCAAGCCCCGCGATAACGATCATGGCAAATCCGTAAACGCCAAGCACATCGCCGCCAAGCGTTTTGGGCGCCGCGCGCGTGGCCAGATCACGACCCGCAAACCCCAGCATCCCAAGGACAGCCAGAATGGAAAGCGGCGTGAAACTTTCGGCGCCGGGTTGCAAAATCACCAGCACACCCACCAAGCCGATCAGGATCGCGCTCCAGCGTCGCCACCCGACCCGTTCGCCAAACACCAGTGCCGCACCCGCCACGACGACAATTGGTGCCGCTTGAAGAATAGCCGTGGCGGATGAAAGCGGCGTCAGAATGAACGCAAGGGTGTAAAATAGGCGTCCAGCCACCTCAAAGGCATTGCGCACCAGCATCGTCGGCTCGATGACTTCGTGCGGGAAAAGCCGGGCCCCACGTCTGATCGCCAG
Organism: uncultured Boseongicola sp.; assembly: GCA_938016355.1. Taxonomy (GTDB): domain Bacteria; phylum Pseudomonadota; class Alphaproteobacteria; order Rhodobacterales; family Rhodobacteraceae; genus CALLWO01. The sequence goes on from CALLWO010000190.1 coordinate 23,908, forward strand.
CATGGCGAAGACAAGACATCCACCAAGCCCAAACCAGACCATGACCTGACCGGCGGGAACAACCTCAGCCGCTGCCTTGAGGAACATATCCTCCACGGCAAATCCTGCCATGGCGGCCACCATCCAGAGGCTGCCACGGTGGTTCGCGCGTTCCGAAGAAGCGGTGTCTTGCGTCAGTTGATCAATCCGGCGTGGATCATGGCGTCTTTGATCTTCGCTTTCGTCCCATCAGTGACGGTGACCAGTGGCAAACGCACTTCGTCGGAACACTTTCCAAGCAGCGACAGCCCGTATTTTGCACCACACAGACCCGGCTCCAGGAAAATCGCGTCGTGGAGTGGCATCAGACGATCCTGAATGACAAGTCCGGCAGCAAAATCGCCTGCGAGCGTCGCTTCCTGAAACTCAGCGCACAGCTTTGGCGCGACATTCGCAGTCACCGAAATGCAGCCATGTCCGCCGTGGGCGTTGAACCCCAATGCCGACGCATCCTCGGCTGAAAACTGAAGGAAGTCATGTCCACAGGTGATGCGTTGCTTTGAAACACGGCTTACATCCGCCGTCGCATCCTTCACCCCGACGATCCTTGGCAGCTTGGCAAGCTCCCCCATCGTTTCAGGCGACATATCGATGACCGAACGAGGCGGGATATTATAGATCAGAATCGGAATATCAGCCGCGTCATGCACCGCTTTGAAATGGGCATAAAGCCCGGCTTGCGTCGGCTTGTTGTAATACGGCGTGACAACCAACGCAGCATCGGCGCCGACTTTGGCGGCATGCTGCGCAAGTCGCACACTTTCGGCGGTGTTGTTCGATCCGGCACCTGCAACGACAGGCACACGGCCAGCGGCAGCCTTCACAACGGTTTCGACAACTGCGTCATGTTCTTCGTGGCTTAACGTGGGGCTTTCGCCCGTTGTTCCCATTGGAACAAGTCCTTTCGAGCCCTGTTCAATGTGCCATTCGACAAGCGATTTAAGCGTATCGAAATCCAGTTCGCCGTTTTTGAACGGGGTAACCAAAGCTGGCATTGACCCTTTCAGCATAATACGCCTCCTTAATCGCTGATTTATCGCCGAATTGTGGCGGGCGGACCCTATATGTCATCCAAGGAATTGCCAAGCGGCGATGAAACTGCTTAGATGACCTGCGCTGAGGGGCGAAGATGAACGGACCTACATCCATGCTCAAGACCCTCGCTCATGCGATTTGTCTTATATGGCTGGCGACAACAACTGCTGCGCAAACCGCGCAAGACGCGGCGTCGATGACGCGTGCGATGGACGCGCTGCGTGATGGTCGGTGGGATGCGGCATTTGGTGCAGCCGAAAGCGCAGGACCTGTTGCGCGCGATATAATCGAATGGCACCGGTTGCGCGCCGGGCGCGGTGATTTTGACGCGGTAACACGCTTTCTCGAAACGCGCAGCGATTGGCCCGGCCTTCCTTATTTGCGACGCCGGAGTGAGGTCGCCCTTCCGATGGGCGCGCGGGAAAACGATGTCATCGCCTATTTCGCCGAGCAGCTTCCGCAATCCGGGGCAGGGTCCTTGGCGCTGATCATCGCGCATCGGGCAAAGGGGAACAAAGACGCCGCGATCGCCGAAGCCAAGCGCGCATGGACCACCCACCTTTTGGCCGCCTCGGATGAAACGGCATTGCTCGAACTTTACGGACAAACGCTGAAGCCGCTCCATAACGAGCGGCTGGACATGCTGCTTTGGCGCGACGCGACCAAATCGGCGGCTCGCATGTATCCGCGTGTCAGCAAAAGCCAAGTCGCGCTTGCCAAAGCCCGCTCTGCGCTGCGCGGCAACAAAAAGGGTGTCGATACGCTGGTCGATGCCGTCCCCAAGTCGCTCCGTGATGATCCGGGCCTCTTGTTCGAACGCATGCAGTGGCGCGCGCGAAAAGGCCGCAACGAAGCAGCGATCGAACTGATGCTTGCGCAAAGCCCGGATCAATTGGGCGAGCCTGGCCGCTGGGCGGGATGGCGACGCAGCTTTGCACGCTCTGAAATGCGCGCCGGGCGCATCTCGAATGCGTATCGGCTGGCGTCTGAGCACGGCCTCACGTCGGGGTCGTCCTTCGCTGATCTTGAATGGCTTGCGGGATATCTTTCGCTCACCTATCGCAATGACCCCGATGCCGCGGTGCGCCACTTTCTGGCGTTTCGCGGGGCCGTGGCGACACCTATATCGCTAGGCCGCGCAGGGTATTGGGAAGGTCGCGCGCATGACGCACGCGGCGACGAAGAGCAGGCGCGCCTCGCCTATGCGTTCGGTGCCGAATACCAGACAAGCTTCTATGGACAG